>JAKAVX010000263.1 GCA_021827465.1 Deltaproteobacteria bacterium
CGTCGCGTGCGTGATAGGGGAGGGCGGCTCGGGCGGCGCGCTCGCGCTCGGAATCGGCAACGCGGTGCTGATCCAGGAGAACGCGTGCTACTCGGTTATCACGCCCGAGGGATGCGCCGCGATTCTCTGGCGCGAGGCCACCGAGGAAAACGTGACGCGGGCGGCCCAGGTGCTCAAGATCTCCGCGCCCGACCTGCTCGGGCTTGGAGTGGTCGACGAGATCGTGGCCGAGCCCGAAGGCGGCGCGCATACCGCGCCCGAGCAGGCCGCGCATACGCTCGGCAACGCGCTAAAACGCCATATGGATCGCCTCATGAAACTCACTGCGGCTGAGCTTCGCCGTGCGCGTGAGCGTAAGTTCGCCGCGATGGGCTCGGCGTTCCTGGTGTCGCGGCGCGTTGAAAACGGCGATTCAATCAGTTAGCCATTTGCACCACATGTCATCGAAGGCGGCCAGGAAACCCGATTCAATCGAAACGCTTAGGGCCAGGATCGACGAGATCAATCTCGAGATCCTGAAGCTCGTCTCCGAGCGCGCCGAGGTTGCGGTCGAGATCGGCCGTCTCAAGCATTCGATGGACGCCGTCGTTTACCATCCGGCGCGCGAGCGCGAGGTTATCGAGCGGATTCTCGCGGAAAACCCGGGACCGCTTTCCGGCGAGCATCTGACGCGCATCTTCACCGAGATAATCTCGGCCTGCCGCTCGCTGGAGCACCTGCCCCGGATCGCTTTCCTGGGTCCTGAGCATACCTATTCGCACGAGGCGGCGCGCGCGCGTTTCGGCTCGAGCGTCGAGTTTGCGCCAGCGCCGTCGATCGCCGGGGTTTTCGAAGCGGCTGGCAGCGGGCGGGCCGATTTCGGCGTGGTGCCGATCGAAAACTCGACCGAGGGTTCCGTCACGCTGACGCTCGATCTGCTGATCGATACCCAACTCGTGATAATCGGCGAGATTTTGCTGCCGGTTCGCCACGCGATTCTGTCGCGGACGGGCGATCGCTCGGCGGTGCGGCGAATCGTGTCGCATCAGCAGTCGCTCGGGCAGTGCCGCGAGTATCTCGGCCAGAATTTTCCCGGATGCGAACTGGAAGCGGTTGCGTCCAACGCGCTTGCGGCGCAGCGCGCGGCTGAGGACCCGTCGTGCGCGGCGATCGCCTCGGCGGCAGCGGCCGAGCCGTACGGGCTCAAAATAATCGCGGAGGGTATACAGGACATCGCGCAGAACACGACGCGCTTTCTGGTTCTTGGAGCGCGTCCGGTGGAGCGCAGCGGCCGCGACAAGACCACGGTGCTGTTCGCTGTGCCCGACAGGGTCGGCGCGCTAAACCAGGCGATTGGTCTGTTCGCGCGAAACCGCATCAACGTGACCAAGATCGAGTCGCGTCCGCTTCGCGGCCGTCCCTGGGAATACCTGTTCTTCGTCGATTTGGCGGGCCATCGCAACGATCCGCGTGTCAAGCGCGCTCTTTCGTCGCTCGGACGCCGGACGCTTTTCCTCAAAGTCCTGGGATCGTATCCTGAGGCCAGATCGATGGCCGGCTAGAGGACCGTTTCTTAACTTGTTTAATCCCGAAGATCTCGTACAACCCGGCGTTGCGGCGATTCATCCGTACGAACCGGGAAAGCCAATCGAAGAGGTTCAGCGCGAACTCGGAGTTGTCGAACCGGTCAAGCTTGCCTCCAACGAAAACCCGATCGGACCGTCGCCGCTCGCAGTGCGCGCGATCCGCGATGCGCTTGCGGAACTCAACCGCTATCCCGACGGCGGAAGCTGGGCGCTCATTCACAAGATAGCGGCCCGCCACAAGGTCGAGCCGAACCGCATCTTCATGGGCTCGGGCTCGTGCGAGATAATCAACCTGCTCGCCTTCCTGTTCCTGAGACCGGGGCTCAACGCGGTTTCCTCGGAACATGCCTTCGTCATCTATCAGCTCGCGTCCGCGGCCGCCGGCGGATCGCTCAAGGCGGTCCCAATGCGCGACGGGTATGCGTTCGACCTCGACGCGATATCGGCGGCTGTCGATGACAACACCCGTATCGTGTTTCTCGGCAACCCCAACAATCCCACCGGCACAATCTACCGGCGCGCCGAATGGAAGCGTTTCCTCAAGAAGATTCCCGAGCGCGTGGTTATCGTTGCCGACGAGGCGTATTTCGAATTCGTCAGCGACCCCGAATATCCGGACTCGCTCGAAGATCACGACGACGCGCGGATGCTGGTCACGCTGCGCACTTTCTCGAAGATTTTCGGCTTGGCGGGACTTCGGGTCGGCTACGCCGTCGCGCGTCCGGACATAATCAGCCTGCTCAACAAGGTGCGCCAGCCGTTCAACGTCACTTCGCTCGGGCAAATTGCGGTGATGGCAGGGATGGATGACGAGGAGCACGTGCGCAACACGCTTCGCGTCAACCGCGAAGGGATGCGCTACCTCGAAGGCGAGTTCAAACGGCTTGGGATTCCTTACGTACCGAGTCACGCGAACTTCATCCTTACCGACGTCGGCAGCGGGCGCGTCCTTTACGAAAAACTTCTTCGCCTGGGCGTGATCGTGCGTCCGATGGACGGGTACGGGTACCCGCGCCACGTGCGAATAAGTGTCGGGTTGCCCGAGGAAAACCGTAAGCTCATCGCGGCCCTTGAGAAGGTTCTTTAGCCGGCGGCCGGGAGGCTTTGGTCTCGCGCCGCACGCGGCTTTTTGCCGGTTTCGATGAAAGCGCTGTTCCACCAGATGACGATTTGCGGAGTGGGCCTGATTGGAGGCTCGCTCGCGATGGTCGCGCGCGAGAAAAAGCTCGTTGAGCGGATCGTCGGCCTTGGCCGCACTCAGCCCAACCTCGACGTTGCGATGGAGCGCGGGATGCTCGACGCGGCGACGCGCGATCCCGCCGAGGCGGCGCGCGGAACGGATTTGGTCATGCTCGCGGTGCCGATACGCACGATGCCCGAGACGCTGGCCGCGATGCTTCCGGATCTGCCGGATGACGCAGTCGTGACCGACGTCGGAAGCGTCAAGGGATGGGTGGTGCGCGAACTGGAACCGATGCTCAGGCCCGGGATGGCGCTCGTCGCAGTGCATCCGGTGGCCGGCAAGGAGACGACCGGCGCGGGGGCGGCGACGCGCGATCTGTTCGTCGATCGCCGGGTGATTGTAACCCCTTCGGCGCGCAGCACGCCCGAGGCGCTCGCGAAGGTCGAGGAGTTGTGGCGCGCAACCGGTGCGAAGGTCGAGCGGATGGAGCCCGGCGTGCACGACCAGATACTCGCGCGCGCAAGCCATCTGCCGCAGCTCGTCGCAAGCGCGCTTGCGGCGGCGCTCGCCGAAGAAAGGATCGCGGGCCGTCCGGTGGTGGATTTCGGCGCAGGCGGGCTTCGCGACACGACCCGTATCGCGGCGTCGTCTGCCGAGATGTGGCGTGATATCTGTCTTACCAATCGCGACGCTATTCTTGCGGCGATGAAGCTGTTCGGGCGCGACTTCGCCGAATTCGAGCGGCTGGTCGAAGAGGGCGATGCCGACGGCCTGCTCGCGCTTTTCGAGCGCGGGCGCGCGATGAGGGAGCGGCTAAAATGAAGCGGATGCGGCCGGTAATCGCGATCGACGGCCCGGTCGGAGCGGGCAAGTCAACCGTGGCGCGCGAACTGGCGCGCGCGCTCGGCTTCACCTACGTGAACACGGGAGCGATGTATCGGGCGGTCGCGGTCGCGCTTCGCGACGCGGGAGTGAAAATTGACGCTCCCGGTGTGGAGAAAAGGGTCGAGTGTGTGTTACAATCCGTTCACGTCGAACTTGACGGCGAGCGGATAACGCTCAACGGTCGCGATATTTCCAATATCATTTCAGATCCCGAAGTCAGTGACCTTGCTTCACGTTTCTCAGCGCTCGCTGCGGTGCGGGCGCGAATGCGCGAATTGCAGCGCGCGGCGGGAGACAAGGGCGGGGTCGTGATGGAGGGAAGGGATATCGGCACCGCGGTGTTTCCGGATGCGGAGTTCAAGTTTTACCTCGACGCGCAGGTCGAGGTTCGCGCCGAGCGCCGATGGGCTGAGCTGCGAAAAAAAGGTATCGCCGCCGATCGCGACGAAGTGCTAAGTCAGCTTATCGAGCGCGATCGGCGCGACAGCGCGCGGGAACTCGCACCGCTTCGGCGCGCCGATGACGCGATAGTGATCGACACGACGGGTCCTACGATCACGGAAGTGGTCGAAGAACTCAAAACCCGCGTGCGGTCGAGGGCTGCGGTTAGTTAGAAGGACTTGAAACGGGTGAATCCCGGTTGTAAGTATCGCTACTGTCCTGAAGTTTCCCGGAAGGTTCCACCACATGGAGAAAGCTTTGCCTGACAAGTTGAGCGGAGGCGACAATGAATTCGAGTCGTTGATGGAAGAGAGTTTGACGGCTCCCCGGCCCGGCGATGTCCTGGTCGGAAAGGTCCTGCTCATCACGCGCGACAGCGTCATTGTAGATATCAACTACAAGTGCGAGGGCCGCGTCCCGCTCGTCGAGTTCCTTGACGCGGAAGGAAACGTCACCGTCAAGGAAGGCGACGAGGTCGATGTCTATTTAGAGGGCACCGAGGGCGAAAGCGGCACGGTGATGCTCTCGCACGCCAAGGCCGAAAAGTTCAAGGTCTGGCGGGAACTGGAGCGCGCCTTTCAAACCGAGACCCCGGTCGAAGGAATCATCCTCGGCAAGGTCAAAGGCGGCCTCAAGGTGGATATCGGGGTGCCGGCTTTTCTGCCCGGCTCCCATGTCGACGTTCGTCCCGCCCGCAACCTTGACCGTTATATCGGTCAGCGCGGGCGTTTCCAGATACTGAAGTTCAACCGCGCGCGCGGCAACGTGGTCGTGTCGCGCCGCAGCGTTCTAGAGCACGAGCGCGCCGAGCTCAAGGAGCAGACGCTTCGGGTTCTCGAAGAAGGCGTCATCCTCGAAGGCACTGTCAAGAA
>JAKAVX010000264.1 GCA_021827465.1 Deltaproteobacteria bacterium
GAGCTGAACCGTGATCCTGAACTCCCGGCCCGGCTTTACCGGCTCGGCCGAGGCGGTCACGCTCACGCTGCTGCTGGAAATTCCGAGCAGTTTCACAGGTTTTGAGCTGCCGTTTGTAAGCCGCACGATGCGGATCGCTCCCTGGCCGGGCTGAACGATCCCGAACGATACCTGCGCCGGGGCCACGCTGAGGTCGCCCTCGACCGTTCCGAAAACGTCGACTTGGAGCGGCACCCGATTCGTCACGACCTTGATCGTATCGTCGAACGGCCCGACCGGCATCGTGTTCAGCAACGTGACCTTGAGCTGGTCGCCGGGCTTATGGTCCTTGCCCGGTTCCTGCACGACTTTTATCGCCGGGTTAGAGTTGGAGAACGGTCCCACCTTGAATCCCTTGCGGCCGGTCAGATCGCTTATCACGACCTCTTTCGTAATCTCGGTGCCGCGCCTGACGTGGCCAAAGTTGAGTTGGTCCGGGCTCGCCGCGACCTGCTGCTTGATATCGCCCTGCAGCGTCATCGCGGCCTGAGGATTGGCGGGATCGTTGGTGTAAAGCGTAATCGTGCGGACCTGATGGCCCTTCTGAAAGCGCGTGTCGAAACCGACCGTGACCTTGCCGGCCTCGCCGGGCGCGAGATTGGTCTTGGTGGGCGTCGCCGCGGTGCATCCGCACGAGGTCCTCACGCCGCGAATCACGAGCCGTCCCTTGCCCACGTTCTTGAACTCGAACGTGTGCCTCACCATCTCGCCCGAAAGCGCGGTGCCGAAGTTGTAAAGCGGGTCAACGATCTGGATCTTCGGCTGCGGCTGCCCGGGGGGCGCGGCGTTGGCGCCGGGAATCATCGGCGCTCCCTGCGCCATCGCGGACGTAGCGGGAACCACGGCGAAGGCCGTCAGCAAAGCTATCGCAAGGGCAATTCGTCTCATCTCGATCGAAAGTCCGCTTCAGAATAATGCGCGGGCGCGCCGGCGCGTACCCTACACCCTTTATTTCTATCAAGCCGAAGGAGGGATTCCGAGGTCAAGAAGCCGCCTTGGTCCCCGCGGCTGCGGCCTTGGCCATTTCCGAGGAAGCCTCGTAGCGCGTGAGGAAATCGGTCGCGAATTCTCCAGCCACGAAGTCCGGATCGTCGAGAATCCTGAGATGAAGCGGAATGTTCGTCTTGATACCGTCGATCTGGTACTCACGAAGCGCCGCCTTGGCGCGCGCGATCGCAAGGTTCCGGTCGTCGGCGTGCACGATAAGCTTCGCGACCAGCGGGTCGTAATGCATCGGCACCCGGTAGCCGTCGTAAAGCGCGGTTTCGACCCTGACGCCGAGTCCGCCCGCGGGATGATGGTTCGTCACGACGCCCGGCGAAGGCATATGCGTGTCGGGATCCTCGGCGTACAGCCGGAACTCCATCGAGGCGCCCTTGATCTGGACCTGCTTCTGCTTGATACCGAGCGATTCGCCGGTCGCGATCCGGATACTTTCCTTGACCAGGTCGAACGAGGTCACCATCTCGGTAACTCCATGCTCGACCTGGATACGCGTGTTCATCTCGATAAAGTAGAACTCGCCGTCGGACGCAAGCAGGAACTCGACCGTGCCGACGTTGGAATAGCCGACAACTTCGGCGGCGCGCACCGCGGCGCGGCCCATCTTGTCGCGAAGCCTCGAGGTAAGCACCGGGCACGGCGATTCCTCGATCACCTTCTGATGGCGGCGCTGGATGGAGCAATCGCGCTCGCCGAGATGGATCACGTTGCGTTTCTGGTCGGCGAGGATCTGGAATTCGACGTGGCGCGCGCGTTCCAGATATTTCTCGAGGTACATCGTGCGCGAATTGAAGGCGGCCTCGCTTTCGCCGCGCGCAAGCGGAAACAGCCGGGTCAATTCCTTTTCGTCACGCGCAACCCGCATCCCCTTGCCGCCGCCGCCGGCCGCGGCCTTTATCAGGACCGGGTAGCCGAGTCTTTTCGCGTCGGCGATCGCTTCCTTGAGTTCGGTGATTCCCTTGCCCTCGCTGCCGGGCAGGACCGGAACTTTGGCGCGCTTCATTATTCTGCGCGCGCGCGGCTTGTCACCCATCAGCCGTATATGGCGCGCCAGCGGCCCGACGAAGTGCAGGCCCGAGCGCCGGCAGGCCTCGGCAAAATCACCGTTCTCGCTGAGAAACCCGTAACCGGGATGGACCGAGTCGGCGCCGTAGGTGAGCGCGGCGCTTATTATCGACGGGATATTGAGGTAACTCGCCTCGGCCTGCGGCGGCCCGATACAGACCGACTCGTCCGCCATCCTGACGTGAAGCGAATCCTTGTCCGCCGTCGAATAGACCGCGACCGTTGGGATACCGAGTTCGCGGCAGGCGCGGATTATGCGGATTGCGATAGTGCTGCGGTTTGCGACCAGGAGCTTTTTGAACATCGGCCCCACCGCCTCATCCGACTTCGAGAATCATGAGCGGTTGCCCATACTCGACCGGCTGTAAATTTTCGACCAGTATTTTGACCACCCGGCCCGCCGTGTCGGACTCGATCTCGTTCATCATCTTCATCGCCTCGATGATGCATAGCGGCTGGCCCTTGCGCACGTGCGTTCCGTCCTCGACGAAAGGCGGCGCGTCGGGCGACGGCGAGCGGTAGAACGTCCCGACCATCGGGCTGGCGACGAGCTTCTGATTCGGGGCAAGCTGGATTTCTCCTGCCGACGCTCCCGGCTCGGAATCGCGCTCCCCCGCGGCGGGAGCGGTGCGGGCGGCCGTAACCGTGGGCGCGACCGCGACCGCAAGCCGCGGCTGAGCCTCGTTATGGGTCTCGGTGGTGGCGCGCACTAGGCGGACCTTGCCCTTCTTGTCTTCGATTTCCAGTTCAACGAGCCCGTAGTCCTGCATCAGGGACAGCAGGGCTTTTATTTCGCGGACTTCCATCAGGTCTCCAGGTCTATGGGGATAGCCCGCGGCGCTGGTACGGGCCCGAGCAGCGCCACTAGCTTTGTTTTGCGTTCGCCGATTCAATCAGGCTCCTCACCGAACGAAGTGCCAGCACGTAACTCTCCGCTCCGAAGCCCATAATTCTGCCCGCTACTATATCGGCTATTGTCGAGCGATGCCGCATCAGCTCGCGCCGGTAAACGTTCGACAGGTGAATCTCGACGGTGGGGACGCCGAGCGCGATTATCGCGTCGCGAATCGCAACGCTGGTGTGAGTGTAGGCGGCGGGGTTGATAAGCAGGGCATCGGCCTTGCCACGCGCCTTCTGGATACGGGTTACGATCTCGCCCTCCCCGTTTGACTGGAAGGTTTCGACTTCGAGTCCAAGCTCCCGGCCGAGTTTCTTGAGCCCACGGTCTATATCGGAAAGCCGCGTTCTGCCGTACACCTCGGGCTCGCGTTCTCCGAGGAGATTCAGATTTGGGCCGTGTATGACAAGCACCCTGAGCGTCGATGGGCGTTCGCCCTCGGCGCCCGTCGGCCTGGATATGCCGCCCGCTGGCCTCGTCGCCATCCCCTCAATACCCCTCGGGCATTGAACCGTACCGAGGCCGCGACTGCAAGGTCGTGAGCAACGGGGTTCCGAGCGGTTTCAGCCCTCGGAATCGGCCTCGCCGGGCCCGCGATCGTCGCCGCGGCGGGTCTTGAGAGCCTCATTATAGACCTCGCGCCGGCTCCGGCCGGTGATTTTCGCCACGATTGCGCTTGCCTGCTTGAGACTAAGCCCCGTCTCCATCAGCAGGTCAATTGTGATCGCCGGATGCTCGCCCGCCTCGGCCGCGCCGGCTTTCGCCGCCGCACCTTCAACCACGATCGTCACCTCGCCGAGCGCCTCCCTGCGGGCGAAAATCCCGGCAAGCTCGCCGAGCGTCGCGCGAATCGTTTCCTCGTGAATCTTGGTCGCCTCGCGCACCACCGCTGCCTCGCGCCCGTCGCCGAACACTGCGGCCATCGCGGCCAGCGTCTCGGCAAGGCGGCGCGCCGCCTCGAAGAAAACCATCGTGCGCGTCTCGGAACGCAGCGCTTCGAGCGCGTGGCGTCGCGCGGACTCGCGGGTGGGCAGAAAGCCCTCGAAGGAGAAGCGATCAGTCGGGATACCGGCGACCGAAAGCGCGGCGAGCAGCGCCGAAGCGCCCGGAACCGCCGCGACGCGGACGCCTTCGCGATGGGCCGCGCGGACCAGCCGAAAACCCGGATCGGAGATTCCCGGCGTTCCGGCGTCGGTGACCAGCGCGATTTTCGCTCCCGCGCGAAGCCGCTCGATAAGCTCCGGGATGCGTTTTTCCTCGTTATGCTCGTAATACGAGACGAGCGGCCTTTTGATCCCGTGCGAGGCGAGCAGAAGCCCGCTGCGGCGCGTGTCCTCGCACGCCACGATATCCGCGCCGGCGAGCACTTCGAGCGCATGCGGCGTGATATCGCCCGGATTGCCGATAGGAGTTGCGACCACGTAAAGCATGCCCTCGCCGGCGCGCGCGCGTTCGCCTTCCTGCTCGGTGCGAGGCCTTGTGATCGGCATTGTCCAATCGTGACGCGCCGGCGCCCGCTCAACAAGCCTTTTCCCGCGCGAGATAGCGATTGTTTGCGGCAAGCGGCGGGCACTACAATTCAATTGCCCCATCGGGCGAAAGGGTCTGACGGCGTGGCAGGCGACAAAGCGGTCCTACTCATTTCGTGTCTCGATCAGCGCGGGATTATCGCCCGGGTTTCGAATCATCTCTATCGGCTCGACTGCAACATCATCACGTCCGATCAGCATACCGACGACGAAGACGGCCATTTTTTCTGGCGGATCTCGTTCGACAGCCAGAGGCTTTCCGTCCCCGAGATGCGCGCGGAGTTGAAACGCTCGATGGATTCCCTGCTGCCGGGACTCGATCTCAAATGGCAGCTATACGACGCGGCGCGTCGCGACAGGATGGTCCTGATGGTGTCGCGGCTGCCGCATTGCATGAGCGATC
>JAKAVX010000265.1 GCA_021827465.1 Deltaproteobacteria bacterium
CGCCTCGCTTTCGCGCAGGCGCTGTTCGGCGTCCTTGAGCACGGAGATGTCGCGCGCGGTCGACAGGACGCATCGGCGTTCGCCCAGCTCGACCGCCACGGCCGACACCAGGGTTGGAATCTTGACGCCGTCGCGCGCGCGGAAGGTCAGCTCGACGTCGCGCACCTCGCCCTTTTTTTTCAATTCCCGGACAAATTCCACTTCAACCTGGGAGTTGTCCCAGAGCCCGAGTTCCCGGGCGCTCTTGCCGATCGCTTCTTCGCGTGAGTATCCGCTCACCCGGCAGAACGCGTCGTTGGCGTCGAGGTAGCGGCCGGTTTCCATATCGGCGACCGACAACGGGTCGAGCACCGAGTCGAAGGTCTTGCGCAGCATCGCGGAGCTCTCGCGCAGCTTGCGCTCGGCTTCCTTGAGCACCGAGATATCGCGTACGATCGACAGGCAGCATTGGCGCCCTGCGATTTCCACGACCACGCCCGAGATGAGCGCCGGAATGGCGGCTCCGCCGCAGCCGCGGAAGGCGGCTTCCAGATTGCGCACCTTGCCGTAATCCTTGAGCCGGCGATCGTACTCCTTCCACTCCGCGATATTTGGCCACACTCCGAAGTCGCGGAAGGATTTGCCGATTACTTCTTCGCGCGCGAGACCGGTCATCCGCAGGAAAGACTCGTTGACCTCAACGTAAGTACCGTCGCTCATGGCGTTGATCGTCATCGGATCGAGGCTGGAGTTGAAGATGCGCCGCAAGGTCTCCTCGCTCTGTTTGAGCTTGCGCTCGGCTTCCCTGCGTTCGGAGACGTCGCGGGCGAGCGAGAGGACGCACTGCCGTCCGCGGATTGGGACCATGACCGCGGAAATCAGGCACGGGAAGCGGTTTCCTCCCTTCACATTGAAGTCGACCTCCATGTTGTGGACGCGGCCGGTTTCGCGCAGTTGGCGGCGGAACTCCGCGAGCTCTTCGGGATGGTCCCAGAAACGCAGGTCCGGGGACTTGCGTCCGACAATCCCCTCGCGCGAATGGCCGGTGAAGTTCAGGAAGGCCTGGTTGACGTCGATGAACTCGGAGGTCTCGGCGTCGGTCAGCGAGATGCTGTCGGTGCTTGCGTCGAATATCTGCCTTAGGGTCGCCTCGCTCTGGCGCAACTCGCGTTCGGCCTCCCTTAGCCGCGAGATATCGCGCATCACGGTGACCGTGCAGTCCTGGTTGCCGAGGCTGATCGCGACCGACGAGACCAGCACCGGTATCGTCCGGCCGTCGCGCAACTGCAGATCGGATTCGAAGCTCTTGACGTAGCCCTTTTCCTTGAGCTCGGCGAAGAATGCGTCGCGCGCCTCGAAATCGACCCACAGGTTCAGGTCGGCGTTGCTCTTGCCCAGCGACTCCTCGCGGGTCCATCCGGTAAGCCGCACGAACTCCTCGTTGACCTCGATCACTGTGCCCGTGGTCAGGCTGGTGAGCAGCACCATGTCGACATTCTTTTCGAAGATCCTGCGGAACTTCTGCTCACTTTCGCGAAGCGCCGATTCGATCGCCTTCAGGTCGGAGATGTCGCGCGCGACGCTGAGCACGCATTCCTTGCCGCCGAGCCGGATTATCGCCGAGGAGATCAGGGTTGCGATCGAGGCGCCGGTGCGGGTTCGGAGCTTGGCCTCCATCCCGTGGACGTAGCCGCGCTCGCCGAGCCTGTGGTAAAGTTGCGCTCTCTGTTCCGGGTCCGTCCAGATGCCGGCCTCGGTGCTGGTGCGGCCCAGTGTCTCGGCGCGCGAAAAGCCGGTGCGGCGGATGAATTCCTCGTTGACCTCGACGATCGTGCCGGTCTGGCGATCGGCGATCAGGACGATGTCGAGATTGGATTCGAAGATCTGGCGGAATTTTTCCTCGCTGTCCCGCAGCGCGCGCTCGGCCGCCTTGAGCTCGGAAATGTCCCGGGCGAAGGAGATCGCGCACAGGCGTCCGTTCAGGTACGTCAGCGCCATCGATAACAGCACGTCGCGCGGCGTGCCGTCGGGCCTGCGCAGGGCGAGCTCGAAATTGCGCACCATCCCGTAGCGGTTCAGTTGTTCGCGGAACTTGGCCTCCTGCTCGGCGCTCGGCCACTTGACAAGCTCGTTGGCCGTCCGCCCGATGACCATCGCGCGCGGCAGTCCGCTACCGCGCAGAAACTCCGGATTCACGTCGACGAAGCGTCCGGTCGTCACGTCGATGACGCTGATTTCGTCGAGGCTGGTGTCGAAGATCTGCCTGAGCGTCGCCTCGCTGTCCCGGAGCTTGCGTTCGGCCTCCTTCAGATGGGAGATGTCGCGGGTGAAGACGACCACGCAGTCTTCGGCGCCGATGCGCGTGACCACCGCCGAGGACAGCCCGTGAATGATACGGCCGTCCTTGGCGCGCAGCTCCACTTCGACGCTGCGGTAAAAGCCCTTGGTGCGGACTTCGCGGTCGAGCGAGCGCCTGAGGCTGCGCTGGGTCCATACCCCGAGTTCGACGGTGGTCTTGCCGAGCGCTTCCTCGCGCGTGTAGCCAAGCGTGCGGGTGAATTCCCGGTTGACGTCGAGGAAGCGGCCGTCGACGAGCGACAGCACCACGATAAAGTCGAGGCTCGAATCGAAGATCTCGCGGAACTTTTTCTCGTTCTCGCGAAGCTCCTGCTCGGCCGTCTTGATCTCGGTGATGTCGCGCAGGACCGTGATGATGCGGTCGCGGCCGCCGACCTTCACGATTACCGCCGAAACCAGCATCGGGAGGGGGCTTCCGCTTCGGGTCTGAAGATGGCTCTCGACGTCGCGCAGGTAGCCGCCGGCAAGCAGCCGTTCGATCATCTCCCGGCGCGCCCCGGCGTCGCGCCACATCCCGAGTTCTGTCGTCGTGCGCCCATGCGCCTCGGTTCGCGAATAGCCGATTCGCCGAACGAACTCCTCGTTGACGTCGAGGATCTCACCGGTCTCAACGTCGGTCACCACGATCGGGTCGAGGCTTGCCTCGAAGAACGAGCGAAACTTCTGTTCGCTTTCGCGGAGCGCGTCCACGTGAAGCTTGAGCGCCGTGCGGGCCTCGCTCAGTTCCCTTTGGTTGCGCGCCCGGCGCATGACGTTCGCCTGCGCGAGCGCAACCCCCGCTGCAAGCCCGAGCCAGTGCATCAGGAACGCGGGATCGAGCCCCTGGTGAATCAGTGTCGGAGCCAGGTAGCTGGCCACGCCGACTGCTCCCAGCGCCGCCTGATCGGTCACGCTCCACGGCAGGAACGCTCCCGTCAGCAGCACGATCAGGACGGTCACGAAGACCGGCTCGAAGTAGCCCGAGACCACACCGAGCGCGCTGGTGCTCGCCATCAGGGCCGCGCAGGCCGCAATCGTCAATCCCCGCCAGTAGCGGCCGAACCACGGCGACAACGCGAACCCGAGCAAACCCATGCCCAGGGCGACATTGAACAGATGGAACGGCAGGGTTCGATCGAGGTCTGCGGAGCCGATCTTCTGGTAGAGAAGGGCGCTCTGAAAAATGATCGCGCAGATGGCGCCGATGCACACCAGCGCCCGGACCCGCGGGACCGAGCCGGGAAGATCCTCAAGCAGCCCGGTCGCACTGCGGGCAGCCCGCCCGGGCGAGCCGGTGCCAGGGCCGCGGTCTCCGTGCCACTCCCGCCGTTGCCCCGCGGATTCGTTCGGTGCTGGCGCCACGGCCATCGCAATTGCTCCTCGACCCGACGAGCCGGGCACCTCGCCGAGAACCTAGCTTGCTAAGCAATTGCGATGCCTTCATCAAGACCGTGTATGCGAAATAACGTCGATGTCATCGCTCGCTATGTGACGCTAACGTTGCCAGGCGACCTGGCAACGTCTTGATTTGGAACATCAGGCGAGAAGCCTGACTCGAAGACCCATTGGAGTTGTTGCGCGAATGCGACCGCGCACGTCTGGTGCTGACGCCGCCCAGGTCGGCGGCAAACGAAAAAGAGAGGCCGGCGCGTCAGGGAAGTCCCGGCGCGCCGGCCTCAAACGAGCGAATGCAGGCCTACTGCATCGCCGCCATGCGCATCGCGTTGGTGGTGAAGAAGTCCTTGTCGACCGCGCCCATGTTGATATACCAGCACTCGTGTTCGGGGCTGTTGCGGCTCGGCAGGTAGCACATCGTGGCCATCCCGGTCTGCTCGTCGGTCGCCGCCGCTCCGATGACGAAGATGCGCTTGAACGGATAGATTGCGACTCGCGCGTCGGGCACCGGACGATCGCGGTAGGTCAGCCAGTAGATGTGATTCTGCCAGAGCTGGCCCCGGCGATCGTAGGCGTCTTCATAGATTGGAAACCAGGCTTCGCTGTCGATGTACAGGACCGTTTTCGACTGAAGCGAACTGATCCAGCCGGGTCTCGGAGTCGCTTCCACGATATACAGATCGCGGATTTCCCAGTCCTCGGGACAGGCGCTCGCGCCACCGTCGGTCGGGCAGGTCACTTCCGGCGAATGTACCGCGTGCACGCATCCGAGCATCTTCTTCTCGCCCAGATAGCGGTAGTTGTAGTCCTCGACCTTCGCGTTGAAGCCCGAGTAGTGATCCGGATCGAACGTCACGATATTGCCGCCGCCCGCTCCCGGCAGTCCGCCGCCCGTTACGGCGTCGGTCATCATCGAGTCGTTGAGCCGGCGCACGCGGCGCGAGCCGGGGCTCCACGACCAGACGTCGTCGGGGCGCTTGGGATTAGCGTAACGATAACGAATAAAACCCGCGCCGCGCAGCTCGGCCGGAGCCATGATCGGATAAAGCGCGAACAGCCAGTAGCGATGGGTGATTCGGAAGTCCGGGTCGATCGGCATCGGATCCACTTCGACCCGGCCGACCTCGTTGTAGCCCGCGTAATGGCCGACGTCGATCTGATCGAGCACGCGGTACGGCCGGTTTAGCCCTTCGCGCTCGGCGTCGCACGAATAGTAGCGA
>JAKAVX010000266.1 GCA_021827465.1 Deltaproteobacteria bacterium
CAGGATTGCGGCGAGCGGGTTTGCCTCGTCGCGCCCGGCGATATCCGGCGCGCTTCCGTGAATCGGCTCGTAGAGTCCGACCCGGAAACCCGCGCTGTTGACGTCCTCGCCGAGCGACGCCGATGGCAACATCCCCATTGAGCCCGCCAGCACCGAGGCTTCGTCGGTCAGGATGTCGCCGAACATGTTCTCGGTTACGATAACGTCGAAATCGCGCGGCCGGCGCACCAGATGCATCGCCATGGAATCGACGAGCTGATGCTCCAAGGTCACGTCGGGAAATTCCCTGGCCATCTCGGTAGCAATCTCGCGCCACAGCCGCGACGTGGAAAGCACGTTGGCCTTGTCCACCGAGGTCAGCTTCTTGCGCCGCTCGCGCGCAAGCTCGAAGGCAAAGCGCAGAACCCGGGTTATCTCCTGCTCGCTGTACGAGCAGGTATCGACCGCCTCGCGTCCTTCGCTGCCCTGGCGTTTTTCGCTCGGCTTGCCGTAGTACAACCCGCCGGTCAACTCACGAACCACGACCAGGTCGACGCCGGTGATGATATCGGGCTTGATCGGCGATGCGGGCACCAGTTCGCGCAGCGTTTTGACCGGACGGACGTTGGCGAAAAGCCCGAGCGCCTTGCGCAGTCCGAGCAGCGCCTGCTCGGGGCGTTTCTCGGCGCTTGGGATATCCCATTTGGGACCTCCCACGGCGCCGAGCAGGATCGCGTCGGATTCCTGCGCCTGCTTGAGAACGTCGTCTGGAAGCGGCGTTCCGAACTGATCGATCCCATGTCCTCCGACGACACCTTCCTTGAAGTCGGCGTCCACCGCGGAACGGCGGGCAACCATCCTGAGCACTTGAAGCGCCTCGCCGGCGACCTCAGGCCCGATGCCGTCACCTCTCAGAACTAAAATCCTGTAGGCCATTTACAAGCGCGGAAATGATTTCGGCCGTGAAAGAGCCGGGTGCGTGTGTCCCCTAAGGCTTGTGAAGCAACGCCCTAGCCTTTAGCCGAACTGAGCAGTTCCGGCAAGTCCCGATCGCGATCAAAGCCATCCGTTCGGGAAGCTTTGCATAACTCGGCGCGCGAGTCTTCCTCTCTTTGTTCGAAGATGAGGCCCGAAGGCGTCCGAGGTGAGCGACCGGAGACATAGGTGACGCTTTAATCCGGCAAACTGGGTAACACTTTTTCGCATTCCGGTGGGGTGGAGAGCGAGGGAGGGCGGCCCTCCTCGCCACCGACGCTCAACGGACCCGGGTTGGGCACTGCGCAACGGTTTGTTACCCATGTTGCCGGTTCGTACCAGGGCCTTCCCCTGCGTTTCGGCGCGAGGGAAGGCGACGGAAGGGTCCGGACTATCCAGCATTCCCGGTTTCAGCGGCTACGGTCCGCCGTCAACCCGTTCGCTCGCGATCGCCTGGCGCGCCCGAAGCCGGTTCAGCGCATTGACCATCGCAAGCGCGCTCGCCATCACGACGTCGCTGTGCGCGCCCTGGCCCGCTACCGTCATCCCGTCGTTGCGCACCAGGCAGCTCACCTCGCCGAGCGCGTCGGTGCCGCCGGTTATGGACTTGACCGAGTAGCGCTCGAGCGTCGGGTTGATACCCGCGGCCTTGTAGATCGCCTTGAAGCACGCGTCGACCATCCCGTCGCCGTCCGAGTCCGCCGTATGCTCGGCACCCTTGACCCGAAGGGTGACCTCGGCGCGCGGCGTCGCGCGGGTCGAGGCGGTGACTTTTACGTCCACCAGTTCGACCGAATCGACGGTGCGGCGCGCCGCCTCGCTGACCAGCGCCAGCAGGTCGTCATCGTAAACCACCTTTTTCTTGTCGCAGAGCGACTTGAACTCGGCGAACGCGCTCTGAACATCGACGCCGTTCAGATCGACGCCGAGCTCCGTCAGCCGGTTGACGAAGGCATGGCGGCCGGAATGCTTTCCGAGCACCAGCTTGTTCGAGGGAATCCCGATATCCTCGGGCTTCATGATCTCGTATGTGAGCTTGTGCTTGAGCACGCCGTCCTGATGGATTCCGGCCTCGTGCGCGAAAGCGTTCTCACCGACGATCGGCTTGTTGGGCGGCACCGGCCATCCGATCACCTGCGCGAGCAGGCGCGAGGCGGGATAGATCTGGCGCGTGTCGACGCGCGACTCGACGCCCATCAGGTCGCGGCGCGTCTTGAGCGCCATCACGACCTCTTCCATCGAGGTGTTGCCCGCGCGCTCGCCGATCCCGTTGATCGTGCATTCGACCTGGCGCGCGCCGTTTCGTATCGCGGCCAGCGAATTGGCGACCGCAAGGCCGAGGTCGTTATGGCAGTGCGCGCTCCAGATGACGTTCTCGGCGCCCGGCACGTGCTCGCGCATGTACGCGAACATCCGGCCCAGTTCCTCGGGGATGGCGTGTCCGGTCGTGTCGGGCAGGTTGATAATCCGCGCGCCCGCGCGAATCACCTCGGTGACGACCTTGACCATGAAGTCCCAGTCGCTGCGCGAGGCGTCCTCGCACGAGAACTCGATATAGTCCAGATGCTCCTTCGCGCGCGCGACGGCCCAGGTCGCCGCGTCGAGCACGTCCTCGCGGGTCATGTTGAGCTTGTACTTGAGATGGATGTCGGAGGTCGCGAGGAAGATATGGATGCCGGGCTTTTTGGCGCCGTCCACGGCCTTGAGCGCCTGATCGATATCCTCGACGCGGGTGCGTGAAAGGCTTAGAACGACGGGATTGGTGACGACCTGCGCCACGCGGCGCACCGAATCGAAATCCCCCGGCGAGGACGCGGCGAAGCCGGCCTCGATAACATCAACATTGAGCCGATCGAGCTGGCGGGCGATCGCGATTTTCTCCTCGACGTTCATCGTGCAGCCGGGTGACTGCTCGCCGTCGCGGAGCGTGGTGTCGAAGATACGTACGTGGTCGCTGGTGCCTTGCGATGCGGGGTTTTCGATGGCCATCACCATGCCTCCCTGTTTCTCTGTTCCCCCATCCGCGCCGGGCCGTCGAACCGCCCGATAGGAATAAAAAAACGCCCCGAGCGGTTCATCTGGCCCTCCGCTCGGGGCGTTTCGTCTCAGATTTTCTAGCCTGTCAGGCCTGCTCCAAGACGCGCCCGGCGTGGGCCCTTCTAAGGGCCAGGCTAAGCAGCAGTCCCAGATGCAGGTTCTTAGACATCTTAGCTATCGAATCTAGCCACCACGGCCATCGCAGTCAAGGAATGGCACACATGGCGCCAACAACGCCTTTCCATCCTCCAACCGCCGCTCGCAACATCGATGGGGGCCGGATAAACGAGGCAGTGCTTCACGCGCGCTATGCAAATTCGCGCGGATGAGGCGAGGCGGCGCAGCGGATTTGCGCGTCGCAGGCCGGCCCTTCAGCTTGCCGGGTCTTCGCCCTCGGGGAGTGGAGTGGTCTCGCGGCTCCACACGCCCGCCACGTTCTGAGCCTTGCTGCGCACCGGTCTCAGCACTGGCACCTTCGGCTGCATCTGCTCGCCGCGAAGCATCAGGAGTGGCCCCGAAAGCACGTAACAGGTCGACAACACGAAGGCCGTGAACTGCGGCATCGCGAACAGGAACGCAAGCCCGATCAGCACTCCGAAGATCAGCTCGATCGGTGCGCGATGGCGCAAATCGATCGTCTTGAAGCTTGGATAAGGTACCCGCGAAATCATCAGGCCGCCCAGCGCAAGCGTAAGCGGCGTCATCGCGGCGCACAGCGCGTGCGGCGAGCTCAACTGGAAATAGCTGTAGGCGAGCGCAATCCCCGCCAGCATCGCGGCCGCTCCCGGCACCGGCAGCCCGACGAAGCGGCTCTTGTCGATGCTCCCGACCTGCACGTTGAAGCGCGCGAGCCGAAGCGCCGCGCATACCACGTAAAGGCCTGCGGCCATGATCCCGAGGCCGCCGAGCGGTTTCAGCGCCCAGCAATAGGTGAGCGCCGCCGGAGCGACGCCGAACGCCACCACGTCCGACAGGCTGTCGTACTCGACGCCGAATGCGCTCGATGTCCTCGACAGGCGCGCGACCCGGCCGTCAAGGCCGTCGCAGATGAACGCGATCATGATCATTACGGCCGCCAGCTCGAAGCGTCCGTTCATCGACGAGATGAGCGAGTAAAAGCCCGACAGCAGGCCGAGCGAGGTGATCGTCACCGGTACGAGGAACACGCCGCGGCGAAGCGGCTCAACGACCTTGCTGCGCTGCTCCTTGGAGATCAGGCGCATCCGCGCCCGTTCAGGGCTTCGCGCCCCGCGCTTTCCTTTCATTCCTGGATTTCTCCAATTACCGTTTCGCCGGCGCGAACACGTTCGCCGATGGTCACCGTGATCCGGTATTCAGGTGGGACAAAATGGTCGACCCGGCTTCCGAACATGATGAGGCCGATTCGTTGTCCGGGCTCTATTCTATCATGCGCACGCACCCGGCATACGATCCTGCGCGCCAAATATCCCGCCACCTGCATCATGCCGTGGCGCCTGCCCGCGCCGTCGCGGATAACGATGAGGTTGCGCTCGTTGTGCTGGCTCGAATGGTCATGGTAAGCGGCGCGAAATTCACCCGGCGTATGCTCCACGATGATGACTTCTCCGCCGACCGAAGCGCGGTTCACGTGCACGTTGAGCGGCGACATGAAGACCGAGACGCGATGGTAGCGCGCGCTTTCCTCGCCCGGGATGCGGGATTCCGAGATGTCGGTCACGCGTCCGTCGGCGCCCGAGATGACGACGCCCTCGGTCCGGGCCGGAAAGCGCTCCGGATCGCGGAAGAATGAGGCAACCGCGAGCCCGAAAGCGACGATAATTCCGCCTGCGGCCAAAAATCCGAACCCGAGCGCGACGATCCCCGCCAGAAGGATTGCGAACGAAAGTTTGGCTCCTTCCGGGGCCAGTTTTGTCGCCTTGGCAAGCCGCTCCATCATTCT
>JAKAVX010000267.1 GCA_021827465.1 Deltaproteobacteria bacterium
GAGAGAAATCTAACGACTCTCCTCAGGTGCTCTGGCTCGGCGCTTCCTGATTCCGCGAACCTCTTGTAGTGTGCTTTCCATAACTCGTCGCGAGTCACCCATCGTTCACGCTTAGCGTTTGCGTACTCTTCGGGAGTCTGACTGAGTTCCGCAAAATACTGTTCAACGAATTTTAATTGCTCCTTGGTCCAGTTGCCTGTCGCCATTGCGTCCGAGATAGAGAGTATTTCATACGTAAAGTCGGACACCGTGCGTAGAATACTGCCGCATTCCTCAATGTGTCCGTTCTCAACTAGAAGCAATGCTGCTCGAATGCCACTCACGCAGCGAACAGCTTTGCCAAGCAGAAGCGCCCGTTCGCTGTTTTCTCTAAACTGCCACCAGAATGAACCTGCGAGCGGGCCTTTTTTAATGGCAAGTGGCAGGGGTGGTCCTAACGTCCCGGCGAATGTCTGGATCCACCCGTCGAGCAAACCAATGACCTCTCGCATTATAGGGTAGTCGTTTGGCATGATTACGCGACCCGCATCCGCCTATCGATCAGGTTACACCTTGGTGCCTCTCGTACAACTCGGCCTGTTCTGTTGCGGTAATCCGAACTGTACGTATCGTCAGGGGCGCCTAAAAAAGTTCTTTCAATGGCCTGCCGAATCGCCGAAAATTGAGACGCCAGGTGCAGCAGAAGAGAACTCAAGACTTACAAGCGCGCGGGCGCGAGTCTGTCCCAACTTCGAAGGACCGGGTATCGTCCGCGCGAGCAATGAAATATTCCGAACGGCGAGGAGGCATGAGTCGATGAAGCAGCGCGCGCTTGGGAAAAGCGGTCTGGTCGTTTCCGCGATCGGTCTCGGATGCATGGGGATGTCGGAGTTCTACGGCCCGCGCGACGACGCGGAATCGATCGCGACGATCCATCGCGCGCTCGAACTCGGCGTCAACTTTCTCGACACCGCCGACATGTACGGCCCGTTCCTCAACGAGGAACTGGTCGGCCGCGCATTACGCGGGCGGCGCGACAAAGTCGTGCTCGCGACCAAGTTCGGAATCGTACGAACCGCGGATCCGCACATCCGCAGCATCAATGGCAAAGCCGACTACGTGCGCTCGGCGTGCGAGGCGAGCCTGAGGCGCCTCGGCGTCGACCATGTCGACCTTTACTACCAGCATCGGGTTGACCCCAACACGCCGATCGAGGAGACGGTCGGCGCGATGGCGCAATTGGTCAAGGAAGGCAAGGTTCGGCATCTCGGCCTTTCCGAAGCGGGACCCGCGACGCTCCGGCGCGCGTGCAAGGTCCATCCGATTGCCGCGCTTCAGACCGAGTATTCGCTATGGAGCCGCGATCCCGAGGACGAACTCCTCGCGACCTGCCGCGAGCTGGGGATTGGATTCGTCGCCTACAGTCCGCTCGGACGCGGCTTCCTGACCGGGCAAATCAGGAAGATGGAAGACCTCGCGCCGGACGATTACCGCCGCTTCTCACCCCGTTTCCAGGGCGAGAACTTTCAGAAGAATCTCGATCTGGTCCGCCGGGTCGAAGAAATAGCGGCAAGGAAGAAATGCACTCCGGCGCAACTCGCACTTGCATGGGCTCTTGCGCAGGGTGACGATATTATTCCAATACCGGGAACCAAGCGCCGGAAATACCTCGAAGAGAATGTCGCCGCGCTCGACATTACGCTCGGCCCAGACGAGCTTCGCAGTATCGCCGAGGTCGCGCCAAAGGGAGCGGCTGCGGGCCTACGCTATCCGGAGGCGATGATGCGGCTGGTCGGGGCGTGAGCAGGGCGAATCGCCTCAATGGATGGCGGCGGCACATTTTTTCATGAATCTTGCGAACTTTTTTTCACCTCCGGTTACTGGCTAAAGGTTGACTTTGACAGTCCGGATTAGGTTTACTTGACCGGTCGGTTAGATCTTCTGCGGCCGGCTCAAGGTAACCAGGGTCTAGTGAGGAACCAGGAATGGTGATTTTCGCTTGTGTGGCGAGTTTTTTTGCTGTACTCGCGCTCGCTCTTTACCTCAAGCTGGGGACCAATCGTTACGGCTCGAACAAGTCGGCACAGATGCTTCAGCTTACCGCTTCGGACAAGGCGATAAGCGACAGCTCGCTCAGGCCCGAGCCGTGCCGGACCGTTCGGGTCTATTTCATCAAGCCGTCGCGTTACGACGACGAGGGGTACGTATCGGTCTTTCGCTACGGGGTGCAGCCGAATAACACGCTGACAGTCCTCGCGGCGCTGAACGACGCTTATAACCGGCGCTATTCCGCGGAGCGCAACGTCTATCTGCAGACTATTATCTGGGATGAAGTTTGCGACGGAGTGATAAGCCCGGAGACGATTAAGGCGATAAAGGAAAAGGCGCGGGAAGACGGCGTCGAGCTTCTGATCGGGCTTGCCGGGGTTCAGTCCAATCAATACCCGCGCGGCCGTGACCTGGCGCTCCAGTTCATCGCGCAGGGCCTGACCACGATGATGGGCGGGTTCCACGTCAGCGGCTATCCCGAATCGGTAAAATTCCTGAATTCCTGCGGCATCTCGACGGTGGTCGGCGAGGCCGAGACCCTCTGGTACGACATCGTCGAGGACTACCTGAAGGGCGAACTCAAGCCCAACTACTCGGTCACCGAGGGTATCCGCGCCAAGACCGGCCGCGACGATATCATGGTGCCGATCATCACGGACGCCCAGCTTCCCCTCGTGGACGATCGTTATTTGACGCGGTTCTCCAACGAGAGCATGACGACGATCGACACGTCGCGCGGGTGCCCGTTCACCTGCTCGTATTGCAGCGTCAAGAACGTCATGGGGCGCACGATGCGCTCGCGGGAGCCAGAGGCGGTGGTCACTTGGGTCCGCGATGCATGCCGGAATCATGGCATTAAGTCGCTGTTCCTGGTTGACGACGACTTTTTCCGCTCCCCGCGATGGGAAGAGATTCTGACCGGCTTGGTCGAAGTCAAAAAGGAATTTCCCAAGTTTTCCTTTATGATGCAGGTCGACGTTGACGCCTCGTCCTATGCGAACATCGCCGAAGGCGAGACCGAGAGCGCGAAGCATCGGCGCAGCCGGCGCTTTACCGAGCTTTGCGCACAGGCCGGATGCTACATGGCGTTCGTCGGGATTGAATCGTTGAATCCTGACAACCTGGCCTATGCGACGAAGTACCAGAACACCGACGATCGACAGCACAAGCTGAAACTCGAGGAAGCCCGCGCGCACGTCATAAACAAGTATCGGCGCGTGGTCGAGAACTGGCATCGGGTGGGAGTGTCGGTGCACGCGGGCTATATGCTCGGCTTCCCGTTCGACGGGCCCGACTGCGGCCGGGTCGCCGCGCAGACGCTGCGCAAGATCGGCTTCGATATCGTTTCGTTCTTCATCATGACCCCGCTTCCCGGCACCGAGGACCAGATGCGGTTCGCGGACACGGGCAAAATCGTCGATTGGGACTTCAACAACCTCGATTCCCAGCATGTGACGTTGAAGCACGATCGGCTCGACGCCAACGCTCTGATGCAGGCGTATCGCGACGCTTTCACCGGGTTCTATTCCTTCGGGCGCATGCTCAAGGAGATCTTCACGGTCGCGGGCGGGCGCAATCTCGGCGCCGAGGCGCGCCGTTCGGTGCTCCGGCAGTTCCAGTACTATTTCTTCAGCTACCGCGAAGGGCGTCATCCGATGGTCGGAGGCATCTGGCCGATCCGGCGCCGTGACGTACGCCGCGCCGCGCACACCGAAAAAGACGCGCAGCGCCATTATCTTGGCGGGATGCGCTTCGACGCGATCCTTCGTGGCGACGGCACGGGTTTCGCGGGAGCGCCTGCGTAAACGCCGGCACGGGCTCGCCACAGGCGGGCATAGCACGCAACAACAGGGCCGCCGATGTGCAAGCATCGGCGGCTTTCTTTTCAGTTTTTGGCGATTTCCGAGGGCGCAAAATCATTGCGCAGGCGCACCCGATGAGCGATTCTCCATCGGCATGAACTGGCTTGAGATCTTTGCCCTCATCGTTGTTCTGCTGTTCGTTATCGCGCGCTTCGCGCCACGTGCGTGGAAGGTGATTGCGATCTTCCTTCAGCTCGGAATCTTCCTCGGAGCGACCTGCGTTGCTTTGGCCGGCGCGGCGCTTTTCATGAACAACGAGACCATCTTCGAGGCGCCGGGAGTCGCGGCTCGGGCCGAGCGTTTCCTTACCGTGAACTGGGCTGCCACGAGCAAAAAAGGGCTCGGCTCGGCTACCTGTTCAATGGATCAGCCGGAAAAACAAACAAACGTACCCGCGCATCGCGCGGCCGCGGCTAGCGCCGCGGAATCCTCCAAGACCGCGGCCCCCGCGGCTCAAACGTCGGGCCAGCAGCCGCCGGCGGAGGAAGAGGACTACTATCCCGAGCTCCAGACGCGCGGATATCCCGGAATACCGCGGGCGAAACTCTTTCAGATGGCGGTAGACGCGGTCAAAAGCCTTGCGGGTTGGACGATCCTGAAGTCCGAGCCGCGCACAGGTTCAATCGAGTGCGTGTACACTTCGCGGATTTTCGGCTTGCAGGACGACGTGCGAATCAGGGTCACGCCGAGAAACGATATCGAGCTGTGCTCGCGGTCGACGCTTGGCCAAGGCGTCTCAAGCTCGATATTTCGCCTATTTCCCGGCGATTTTGGCGCCAATATTGGGCATATCAAGCAGTTCTACGCAGCTATCCAGCCCCTGGCCGATGCGTTCTACGCCAAGGAAGAGAGCCGTCAACAGAGCGGATACTGAGGGGCTGAACCGGAGTCCGATCAAGCCGGGAAAAAACCAGGAGTGGCTTGGGGAGCCGCGGTCCGCCTCGTTGTGACGGCCTGGCTCCCCGAGCCTGATGTGCGAGAGTCGATCACTTAAGCCCAGGCTCTTCTGCGGATCGAGCT
>JAKAVX010000268.1 GCA_021827465.1 Deltaproteobacteria bacterium
CATGGCCGAGCCGTGGAAGATGCCGCCGGTCGTCAAGGTGTACGAGGCTATCGGCGCGCTCGGCGACGGACGCGTCACGCTCAAGGATGAAACACACGCGGCCGTCGTCTCATCCGAGGGTGACAAGACCTACGACGTCGAGAACTCGCCCGATTTTCACGAAGTCTCGTCGAACGACAACGCGTCGTACTGGCAGGGCTATCTTGGCTATCCGGGGATCGCGGTGCTGCTCGCGCGCGGGCTTTACCGTCCGCGCCCGAAGACGCTGGACGCGCTCAGCGCGATACCGTGGAAAGAGATCAATCGGCGCTTCAGGAACGATTACGCGAAAACGATTGCCGCCGTGGCGCATCGCATCAAGGAGCGCGGGCACGATCCCGAATCGGTAAAGGCCGAGACTGAGGCCGTGGTGGAAGCGCTAAGGAAACTCGCGCCGGTTCGCGGCAAGCGAAAGCGTCCGCCCGCCGAACGGCCCGCGCGACGCCGCACGCCGTAGAAGAGTCGACGCGGCCGCACGAAGGCGAATCCTTCGCGCGACCGCGTCGGGGTGCGCAGGGCTGCTCTGATTAGCGATCCTGGTTCTTGTTCACCACCCCAGGATTCAGCACGTAGCTCGAAAGATGCGCCGACTCGCTCGCCGCGTCGATACTCGTATTCGAAGCGGAGGTCGAGACCGCGGTCGCGATACAACTGTAACGCCCGACCGCGACCTGCGACTCCTCACTGCGCTGCGTGATCTGCCGCGTGCATGTAAAGGTGCTCGTGGTGGGAAGGCATCCCGCCGACGCCGACGAGTCGGGAGTGTAGGCGAGCGTCACGGTGAAGATTCCGCCGCTGTCCGGGCTTATCGATCCCGAAACCGTGCCGGTGCAAACGCTTTCCGAAGAACTCGACGACGGAAGCGCCGGATTCACCATCGTGAACGTCTCATTGCCGCTCAGATTGCCTGAGCTGTCGGAATTCAGGATTCCGAGACCTTTGACATTCTCGTGCGAGGAAGTGCCGTTCTGCGTAACCAGGTAATAGCCGCCGAAGTGGAGCCCGAAACTTTTCGTCTCGGTACTCTCGGCGTTCGCCGGCCGAGCGGCGAGACCAAACACGAAACAGGCAATCGCAAGCCCGCCGAGCATCGCAGTCAGTTTTCCTTTCATACGTTTTCTTTTCACCCTGTTAAGTTTATGGTGCTTCTTGTTTTGCCTGCGCACCCTGTATGCGCCTTTTGTCGAATTAGACGCAGGATTATGCTTTTCGTTACACGCGGCCGGCAAGAATCACGCGGGGCAGTTTGACGCGGGCGCTAGTCACATCACTTCCGGCGCCCGGCCCGGCAATCGAGACGCCAGCTACGATGCAGCCGCCGCCGCTATCGGCCGGGCGGCCGGCAAACGGGAGGGGAAACGATGGCTCCGAACTCGGCGATCGACGCTCCGTGGCTCACAATCTGGACCGAACCGCGCCGCACGATACGGCAAATCGTCGATCGCGATCCTTCCTACGGCGTACTCCTGATCGCCGCGCTGGCAGGAGCGCTTTCCGCGCTGGAGGCGAGATGGATGGCGATGCCGGCGCATCCGGGAGCCATGACGTGGCCCCTGTTCGTCGCTGTCTCGGCCAGCTTCGGAGCGATCCTGGGAATCGTCTCGCTTTACGTAGACGGGTTCCTGCTCAAATGGACGGGAGCGATGCTTGGCGGCGTCGCAACCTATGCCGAGGTGCGCGCCGCGCTTGCATGGAGTGAGATTCCCGCGATTGCCGCGGTGGTAATAGGCATCGCGGCAATCCTGGCGGGCGTCGCCGGACCGATGGGCCTGGGAATGTCGCCGATGGGGCAACGCGGAGGCGGGCTTGAACTGCTGCACATGGTCTTCGGCGCATGGTCGTTCGTGATCAGCCTCAAATGCCTCGGCGAGGTTCACCGCTTCTCGGCGTGGCGAGCGCTCGGCTCGATAATCGTGCTCATCCTCGCGATCGTAGTGGTGATCTTCGTGCTGATCATGGCGGGCGTCTCGATCGGCAAGCTGATGCACCCGGTCGCAACGATCTGATCGCGGGCAGGGCGGAGCGCGAGCGTTTTGCGGTTAGCCGACGTGCAGGCGTTCGGCAAGGCGGCTGAAGCGCCGCCGTTCATCCGCGTTTCTGACCGCCTGCTGAAGCGCGCTTCGCGTTCCGACCAGCACGCAGACCCGCTCGGCGCGCGTAATCGCCGTGTAGAGCAGGTTTCGCCGGAGCATCAGGTAATGGCTCGGATGCACCGTCATCACGACGGCAGGATACTGGCTGCCCTGGCTCTTGTGCACTGAGATAGCGTAGCCGAGCGCGAGTTCGTCGATGTCCGACAGGTCGTAGTCGGCGTGCGTCTCCTCGAACGCGACCGTCATCCGGCCCCGCTCGGAATCGACCGCGAGCACGCGTCCTATCGATCCGTTGAAGACCATCCGTTCGTAATCGTTGCGAAGCTGGATTACGCGATCGCCTTCGCGGAAGACGCGATCGCCGGCGCGGAGTTCGCGTCCGGCGGGATTCAGCAGGCGCTGGAGCTCCTGGTTGAGCGCGTGGGTGCCGAGCGGCCCGCGGTTCATCGGCGTCAGCACCTGGATATCGCGCGGGTCGCGAATGCCGAATCGTCCCACCAGCCGGTTTTGAACCAGTTGCTTGACGGTCTGAAGCACGTCCTCCGGCGCGGTCCGCTCAAAGAAGAAAAAATCGCCGTCGGGACGATTGCTTACGTCGGGAAACTGGCCGCGGTTCAGGCGATGCGCGTTCGAGACTATGGTGCTCTCGCGCGCCTGGCGATAAACCTCGTGAAGCTCGATCACCGGGACCAGTCCCGAAACGATAATGTCCTTGAGCACGCTTCCGGGTCCGACCGAGGGCAACTGGTCGCGGTCTCCGACCAGGAGCAGCGACGATTCGGGCATCATCGCCGCGACCAGGCTTGCCGCCAGCTCCACGTCCATCATCGAGGCCTCATCAACGATGACGTAATTGCTTCTGAGCGGAAACTCCGGCCCGCGCACGAAGCCGCCCGTCTCGGGCGAGTATTCGAGCAGGCGATGAATGGTTTTGGCCTCGCGGCCACATGACTCTTCGAGCCGCCGCGCGGCGCGACCGGTCGGCGCGGCGAGCGCGGGCTTAATCCCCGCCGCGCCGAGAGCCGCGACAAGAGACTTGAGCAGCGTCGTCTTGCCGGTTCCGGGGCCGCCCGTGATAACGGTCACTTTGCTTTGCAGCGCGCATCCAAGGGCGTGCCGCTGTTCGGCGGAAAGCTCGACGCCGCTTGCCCGCTCGCCGGCAGCCAGCGCCCGCTCGACGACGGCGCGTGCGATTGGACGGCCCCGGCTTAGCGCTTGAAGCCGCGACGCGACGCCGGTCTCGGCGTCGTGCAGGCGCTTTAAGTACACGGCGAGATGATCCTCGGCGGGTTCGGCCACCACGTCGGCGCTTTCGCGAAGCTCGTCGACGGCCTGGGAGGCAAGCTCGGCGTCCATCTCGAGCCCGTCGCGGAACTGGCTTTCGAGATACGGAAACGGCACGTAAACGTGCCCCTCTTCGGCCATCCGCTCGAGCAGAAAAAGAATCGCCGCGCGGGCGCGCTGGATAGAGTTGCGGGGGACACCAAGCTTCTCTGCCACCGCGTCCGCCGTGCGAAAGCCGATACCGTGGACGGTGCGCGCAAGGATGTACGGATCGCGGCGCACCACTTCGAGCGAGTCCTTGCCGTAAATCTTGTGGATTCGCCGCGCGTAGGCGGCGCCGATACCGTGGCCGCGAAGGAGAACCGTCAGCTCGCGAAGTCCCGACGAATCGCGCCACGCGGCGACGATCCGGCTTGCGACCACGGCGCCGAGTCCATGCACTTCGCGCACGCGCTCGGGATTTTCGTCGAGCACGCGGCCAAGCTCTTCGCCGAAGTGCTCGGCGATACGCCGCGCGAGAGCCGGTCCGACGCCCTTTATCTCCGAGACGAGATAGCGCTCGATCGCGGCCACCCCGGCGGGACGGACGGTCTCGAAATCGAGCACCCGGAACTGCTCGCCGTAGCGCGGATGCTTCTCGATACGGCCGCGCGCGCGGATTCCGGCGCCAACCTCGATTCCCGCAAGGTTTCCCACCACGGTGACACGCCTGCGCGTGCCGTCCGCCTCTTCGCAATCGACGATCGCGACCGAGTAGCCGCTTTCGTCGTTGACGTAGAGGACGTGGTCGAGGGTTCCCTCGATCGATTCTTCGGCCTGTTGCACCTGAGCCACGACGGTCTAAAGGATTGCGCGGACGGCGGGGGCGCGTAAAGCGGGTGCGCTCGCGGTTACAGACAGCTCCGCTATCGCGCAAAGCCGCTCAGACTTCGACCGTCTGCCAGCGTCCCGAGTAAAAGCGGGCGGTCTTCAAGGTCGCGCGAACGATATAGTCGGCGAGAAGCGACCACCAGATCAGAATGATCGAACCCGAGCGGTGCCAAATAATAATCGTAAGCAGAAGCCGGAGGCCGTAAAATCCGGCCAGCGACGCATACAGAGGAAACTGCGAGTCGCCGGCTCCGCGCAGCGCCCCACTGAACGTCCAGTCCATCGCCATCAGCGGCTGCGCGGCGGCGAGCGCGTACATGAATTCGACCGTGTAGGCGATCACCAGCGCGTCGTCGATGAACAGTGCCGCGATCTGGCGGGCGAAGATGAAGATCACGATTCCCATCGCCGTCATCATCACAACCGCCATCAGCGTCCCTTCCCATCCCGCTTTGCGCGAGAATTCCGGCTCTCGCGCGCCCAGCCCCTGTCCGACAAGCGTGGCGGCAGCGGACGAAAAACCGAACCCCGGCAGGAATGAGAGTGCAAGGATTCGCACCCCGATGAAATAGGCCGCGACCTCCTTGTCACCGTAACTTGCGATGAACGCCACGT
>JAKAVX010000269.1 GCA_021827465.1 Deltaproteobacteria bacterium
CAACGGTAAAATGATCTTTGACGCCGAGGACTCGAAGATCGCCAAGGGACGGCTCGGGCTTTGGGCGGCCAACGACTCGCAGGCGCGCTTCGACAACTTCACGATCGTGCTCCCGCTCGGCGAAGGCGCCGAAGGCGAGGCCGCGCCGGAGATGCCCGAAGCACCTGGAGCGCCGGGCGCGACGCTGCCGCCTCCGCCTCCCCCACCGCCCCCGATGCCGTCGGCTCCGTAGACGAAACGGCGCATCTTTTTTCGGGCGCGGCGCTTGAACCCGGACGCTGCGCCCTTTAGTGTGAAGGACGATGCAGGAGACGGTGGAAAGCAATCAGGCCCAGGTCCCGGTCGAGCCCGAGCCGATCGTGGGCTTCGGCTTCTTCATGGAATTGCTCAACGGGATCGGCGTGATGCTCGGGCTTGCGCTGCTATGGCTTCTCGAGAAGATCCGGAATTCGTTTTTCCGCGTGCTCGACCGGATGAACGTGAAAGCCCGGACTCGAAGAGGAAGCGCTTTTCCACCCGGTCGGCCGCGCCGAACCCAGCAGGCCTCCTGACGAGCGCCGGTTCGCACAAGGCCTGCGGAATCGCCGCGGCTCGGCGAATATCCCCGACAATTCGTCCGTAAAAGCAGACTTCGCCCGCGCGGCGACTCCTATTCGGAGTCTTCTTCGCCGCCCGGGCGCATCTTGAGGGCGCGATTCCTTCCGCGCCCGTCGCCTGCGGCTTTGGAAGGCGGCGCCTTGAAGCGCGCCTCGTCGAGCGGCTGTACAACGCCGCGCAGCCTCGCTCCCACGCTTCCGAGATTTTCATCGAGCAGCCGCGCCAGGTAGCGCGCAAGCTTGTCGTCGAGCACGCGCATCAGCGCGTCGGTCTGCGCAGCCTGCGTGATCTTGAGGAAGCTTTCGAGGCGATGGCTGTGGTCGTGCTCGCGGATGATCCGCGCGATCGCGCTCTGCGACAGCGCCGCCAGCTTTATATCCAGTGAGCGCCGCGCACGATCGAGCAGGTCCGCCAGTTCGGTGCGAGGCGCCCCGCTGCCCAGAACGAGCCCGCATCCCGGGCATCGCGGCGTCAACTCCGGCGCGAGCGTTCCGTCGAAATCGCATCGCACCACCCGCCTGCTCGCGTCGGCCGCGAGCGCCGGAAGCTCCTCGCCCTCGGCCACCCCGAGCGCGGAGATCGAGTTCAGCCGTCCGAGTGCATCCAGATACGCTCGCAGGTCGTCGGCAAGACGTCCGAGGCGCGCCATCTCCGCTTTCCATTCCTCGTGCGCCGAGCGATAGCGCTGGACGTATGTCCACTTGAACTTCTGGAAGCGCGCTTCGAGCGCGTCCAGGTTGCGTGGCGGCGCGGCCAGAATCCGGGGCGTCAGTTCCGCGCGCAGCAACTGGCATTCGGTTTCGAGCGCGACGACCGCCTGGTCGCGGGTGGAATCGTCCTCGTACGCGATTCTGAGTCCGGTCGCGTCAAGATACTCGCGCATCGCGCGCATCCGCGGCACCATCGCGGCCGCCTGCGCGAGCGCTTCGTACTCGGAGACGGCCTTGAGCGCCCACTGCCTGCGCAATGGGTCCTGGGCCGCTTCGATCAGCGCGGCGGGACCCGCTTCGGCAAGCCGCAGATATTCGCCGAGCACGCGTGCCTGCTCCGGCGAAACGGCCAGGTTCTCGCCGGCGAGCGCGGAACGCAGCCTTTCGGCGGTGCGGTTTGCGGCTTCCACCGCGTCAGCCATCGTACCGCCGAGCCTTGCCATCCGCGCTTCCATCCCGCGCGCGTCATGCGCGACGGCGAGCGAGGAATCGAACCGCTTGACCAGCGGCAGCGCCGCGTTGAAGGCGGCTATCTCGGGCGCACCCGCGGCGCAGGGGTCGAAGCGCGCCGCATCGCCTTCGAAAGAGATTACGCCGCGGCTTCGCCTGGCGACCTTGCGCAGCAGTTCCATCACAACCGGCGTCGTCCACGCCTCGCTCGCCTGTTCCCCGGCAAGCATCGGAAGCCGCCCCGCGACATCAGCCGCGCCAACCGAACCGGCTCTGCCCGCGAGATAGTCCAGCACCAGCGTGTTGACCATCTCGTGCGCCAGTTCAAGCTCGTTGCCTTGCAGCCCGACCAGGGCTTCGCGCACTATCGCAAGCGCCGCGCTTCCGCTTTCGCCGAGTCGCGCATCGAGCCGCCTTGCCAGACCCGGGCTTTCGACCAGGTCAGCCGGATAGATCAGCCGTCCGATCGAGCCCTGATGCGGGTCGGGGTCGCTCGCGCTTATGAGCGCCTCGCGCGCCAGAACCGCAACCGCTGCAATGGTACCGGGAGGGGTGGCGAGAGTACCGAGTGCCGCGACTGCCTCGGGATGAAACGGAAAGATGCCGAGCGGGTCGAGCCCGTCGAGATAAACGCCGCGATAGAACTCGAGCGCCTCGTCATGGAAGCTTTCATTGAGCAGCCTTACGCGGCTTATCGCGACCCGCATCGCTTCGTCCTCGGCGGGTGCGACGTCGAGCGCGGTGGCACCCTCGGCGGCGTGACCGCGGCTCGCCACGATCAGGGTGAATCGGACAGCTTTGAATCCGGCCACGGTCTGGGCCAGCGCGCTGAAATATTCCCGCACCTCCTCGCTGTCGGCCGCGCCGAAATCGACTGCGGCCGTGAGCGCGCTGATTCCGATTCGGCGCGCGTTCTCGAGCGCGACCTTGATTGCGCCGGTGCCGCGCACCTCGCGCCACATCGTGGCGCTGCGCCGATCGCCGGGCGAAAGATGCTCGGCGAGCGCTTCGAGCAGATAGGCCTCAATTTCCGCGCCCCGTACCCGCCCAGCCACTTCGAGACCGAAGCCCAGGCGCCGTCCCCGCTCATCTCCGAGCGAACCGGCACGGTTTTGCAACGCAAGGACGTAGTTAAGGAAGTGCGTCTTGCCGCATCCGGACGGGCCGCTTATCCAGAACACCCGTCCGCCGCGTTCTTCGAGATGTCCGTTGATTTCGCGCCAGGCAATTTCCGCGGCGCGGGCCAGAACGTAACTGGAGACCGTGCTCGCGCTGGGCTTGGCCTCAAGGGCCATTCTTTCGACGACAGGAGGGCCCAACCGGAAGAATTCCCGAAACGGTGGGCGCCCAGCCTCCCTCGCCACAGGCATGTAAGATCTCTAGCAGGATCAAGCTGAAGGACGCCAGATCGGAGGCTTAATCTACGCCGTGTTTTGACGCGCCAATTTACGCAAGTAGGATAATTTTCCGGATTTCTGTTAACTCTTGGTCAGCAGAGTCCGGCGCGTCACTCACTTTCTTCGGAATGGAACCGCCGCCTGATTGCCGCAATCCAGCGCCCCGTCGGGCGGCCGGCGTCGCGCATCACTCGATACGAGTTGTCAGCGCGGCATGCCGTCTTCGTGCGGAGACGGACTTATACCGCCGGCCGCTGCTTGTGCCATTCGGTGGCGCGCTCGTAGGCCGCGCCAGAACGAATCAGCATCGCTTCGCCCAGCATCCGCCCCACTAGCTGCAAGCTCGGCGGCGGAGCGCCGTTGCCCGGGCCACCCGGCATCGAGAGCGTCGGGTTGCGGCTCATGTCGAACGGCGCGGTGAACGCGAGCAGCGGGTTCGGCTCCCGGAACGAGCTGGCGTCGGGCGGTATCGCATCGGCGGGCAGGCTCGCCGCGGGCATCGAGGGGCACGCGATCACATCGACCTCGCCGAAAAGCTGATTGAAGCGGTTGGCGAAGCGCTCGCGAACCATGTGAGCGTTGGCGTAGTCCTGGCCGCGAATCGACACGCCCAGTTCGAGGAAGGAGCGGTAGCCGGGACCGTAGTCCGCCGCCCGCGACGGATAGGTCGCGGCATGCGCCGCGGCGGCCTCCGCCGCGCAGAGCGTGGTCCACGCGCTGAGGCATGGCTCGACATCGGGCAGCTTGACCTTCACCACCCGCGCGCCGACCCGCTCCAGATCGCGAATCGCGCCGCTGACAGCCGTTGCCACATCGCCGGAGGCTTGCGCGATATACTTCTCGTCAACCCCGACACGAATTCCGTTCGCGCCCGCGTCGATAGCGCCGGCGTAGTCGTCCAAGGGCGCCGCGAGCGAGGTATCGTCCAGCTCATCGCGTCCCGCGATCACGCTTAAGACCAGCGCCGCGTCGGCCACGCTGCGAGTCATCGGCCCGATATGGTCGAGCGACTCGCCGAGTGGGAAAACTCCATGGCGGCTCACCCTGCCCCATGTGGGTTTAAGCCCCACGATTCCGTTGGCGGCGGAAGGAAAGCGAATCGAGCCTCCGGTGTCGGTGCCAATCGCCGCGTAACAGAGACCCGCCGCGGTCGCCGCACCCGAGCCGCTCGACGACGCGCCGGCCCATAGCGCGGGATTCCACGGATTTTTCGGGCCGGGAATTTCTGGATGGTACCAGGCCATCGCGAACTCGGTCAGATGGAGCTTGCCGAGCAGCACCGCTCCGGCGGCTTCGAAGCGATCGACGACGGTGGCATTCGAATCGGGTCGCCAATCGCGCAGCACCTTGCTAGCGCAGGTGGTGGGAACGCCCCTGGTCCAGCAGAGATCCTTGATGGCGACCGGCACGCCGTGAAGCGGCCCGCGCCATCGGCCGGCGGCGATTTCCTTGTCGGCGGCCTCGGCCTGGCGAAGCGCGGAATCATCGAGGACGGTGAGATACGTGCGCAACGAGGGGTTCAGCTTGTGGATACGATCGAGCACGGCGCGCGTCGCCTCGGCGGAAGTGACTTCGCGCCCGCGCAGCATCGCCGAGAGTTGGCTGAGCGTGAGGAAGCATATTGCGTCGGCGGAGATTTTCATTTTATCCCTCCAGGCCTGCCGACTTCTTAGTCGAACGCCGCGACTGCTTCAACGCCTCGCCGAGTCTCGCGACCACCCGCGATGTTTCAG
>JAKAVX010000270.1 GCA_021827465.1 Deltaproteobacteria bacterium
CCTTAAGATGCTTGTCCACGATCCCAAACCATCGCTCCTGGCTCCGCGGCTTGAGCGTGGGCGTGACGCGCCGTCGCCACTCTTTCGCGAAGTCGGCGAAGCCGATCGGTGAGTCGTCGATCACGCCGAGATGTTCGCGGCGGGCGACCTTGCCGAGTATGCCGTTGAGCACCTCGCGCGCGACGCGCTTATCGGGGCCGATTTTCTTGCGGCGACGCGCGCCCTGGGCGTCCTTGAAATCGATCCACCAATTCCCTTTGTTGCGAAAAACCCTGCTCATCGTCGGGTCCTCCTGAGTGCTTTCCTTGCCGCCGCGCGGCGGCGGTTCTCTTTGCGGTTCTTTTCGTAGCGTGGAGCATTGAGTCGGAACTTCCGGGACCGGAGCGTGTGCCCGCACTGGCGCGAGCAGGCCGGTTGGTCGAGCCGAAGCGCAAGAAACAACCTGTCACAAACCGGACACACCTTGATTCGCCGCACGTCGCAACCGACCAGCGCCGGCAGGACCTGGTCGCGAACGAAATCAACCGAACTCGATATGCGGCCGTCGGCGCCGACTGAGACGGACACCGGGCGCGACGGCAGCTCGATTTCATAGGCCACCCGGGCACGCCTAGGGACGGTCTCGTCAGTTAGCCCGTAGCGCGCCATCTCCGCCCGCTCCTGGTCGTCGATCAAGGAGGGGGGCGGTTTCGCACCCGCCGCGGGCGCCTGTGCCACAAGCTTTCGGAGCGCCTCTCGGAGCCAGCCTGCGAATCGCTCGCGCGGACCGTAGTCCACAACGCGCTGCCCCTGCACCATGACAAGGTCGCGGATTTCGGCATCGCCGTTCGCGACGGCAAGCAGCCTTAGGAGGGGAGCGTGACGCTTTCTGACCGATTCCCGCATTGACAGTTTGTAGCCGATTTCGTTGGCAAAACCTTGTGTCTCTGCGAGAATCACGACTACACGGAAGCGCAAGGAGTGTCAAGCAAATGACTCCAACAAGTGTCACGAATCCAATGAGCGATCGCCGCGCGGCGCTCTCCCTCCGCGAGGTCGCGGAGTCGCTTGGCGTTTCGCTGGGATTCATCAGGTGCGAAGTGCGGCGCGGTCGGTTGCGGCCGGCTCGGCTAGGGCGCCGGGTGGTCGTTACCCGCGAAGAGTTATCCGCATACCTCGCCAGGGCGCAGGCGTAGGCGCCGCAGGTGAGGCCTATGGCTCGAAGAGGAGAAGTCCTGCTCCGCAAGCCCAGCGCGCGCGGAGAAGGCTCCGTAAGCGATTACCGCGCGAACCAGCGGATCGCGTCGGACGAGGCGAAGGCGGAAGCGTCGGGCGTTACCTCCGACTCCTTCATGCCGGTGCTCTCGGAGAGCGCGGCCGAGCAGCGAATCAACGATCTCTACAGGCGCTACTCGGGCAGGCTGGCCGCGACGCAGGACCTGTACGAACACGCGAGCCGCGAAGACCGCCAGCGGGGGCGGAGTGGGCTTTTCGGCGTCGCCAAGGACTTGCTCCGCAAGCTCGGCACGGATGTAGGCAATTACTTGATGAGAAAAATTCATGGGGGCGCCCGTACACGCAAAGGAGGGTGAAGATGGACGGAGAAGATCCTGTAACTCTGACGACCGCGATGATGGCGGCGACGGCCGGGAGCGCGGCGATTGGCGCGACTGAATCGATCGCGGGAGGCTTTCAGGCGCGCGCCGCCGGCAGCGTCGACGCGGCGGCGCTCCGGCAGAAGGCGCGGGAAGAGATGGTCGCGGCCGGCTCGAAAATCGCGGCGGGCGACTACAAGGCGAACCAGCTGATCGCGTCGGACGAGGCGAAGGCGGGAGCGTCGGGCGTGACGCCGGACTCGTTCATGCCGGTGCTCTCCGAGAACGCCGCCGAGCAGCGAATCAACGACCTCTACACTCGCTACGAAGGGAAGCTCGCCCAAACCAGCGATCTATACGCCGCGAAATACGCGAGCTGGTCCGGGAAGCAGGCGCTTTACAAAGGGCTCATGGGGGGCGCGACCAATGTGCTCGGCGGCCTGACGCAGATCGGCGAGCTGAAGATGATGGGCAACCTCGGCGTCGGCCCAGGGGGAACGCCATAGCGCAGCGGGTGCAGACGATGAATCCGAACGGCGAATCGAATTTTTTGAAGCATCAGGAGGCTGTGAGCGACTACCAGCGCGGCCTCGCCTTCCTGACGCGCGTGTCCGCGATGAACGAGCAGGACCGGCGCGCGGAGCTGGCGAAATACGGGATCGGCGAGGACGAGTTTCAGACGGCGATGGGCGGCCTCAACGCCGACCGCGCGAATCAGGCCGGAGCGAAACCGCCCAGGCAGCTCGAGCGCGAGCGCGAGGAAGTCGTGTCCGGGGCGCCGCAGACTATGACGGTCGAAAGCAAGCCGCTGTTCGGGCTGCTCGGCACCTACCGCAGCCAGGAAAGGAGCCGCCAGGAGCCGGGAGCGCCGCAGATCGAGCCGACCCAGGGACCGATCGAAGGCGCGATTGCGGCGATGACCGGAGCGCCGCTCGCCGAAGAATTGGGAATATCGCTCCCGGCCGCAGTGGGCGGAACGGAAGCGGCGAACGAGTTTGGAAACGTTGTACAGCGCAAACTCGACGAGATGCTGCCGAACCATCCGGGAGTCGCGAAAGTGCTCGGGCCGGTGCTGAGCATCGCGATGCTCGGAGGGGGAGGATCGGCACTGCAGGCGTCTGCAGAATCCGAAGCGGGAGCGGGAGCCAGCGGCGCGGCGGCTGACCTGCCGCACGGCGCATCCTCCACCGCCGACGACGAGATTACCCGCGCGGCCGAGGAAGCGCAGCGGCGCGTGTTCACGCCGGAATACAACCAGGCCTACCAGGAAGCGCTCGACGGGGCTCGGCGCGGAGTTGTTACGAAAGCCGAGCAGCAGGCGGCCGCGGCGGCTGCGCCGATGACGCCGGCGGAAGTCTCACAGCTTCGGCCGGGAACGATTCTGCCGGCGGAACGCGCGGCCGCGCTGGTCAACTTCGAGCGCGACGAGGCGGTCAAGATACAGGAGCTGGCGCGCCAGGCGCTCGACGAGGGCGACCTGAACGCGCGCGCCGAAGCGCTGCAGCGAATTGACAACCTGGTCAGCGTCCACGACCCGAAGGTGCAGGGCGTGACGGCGGAAACCGGACGCGCGCTCGGCAGTCTGACCGCACCGACGCCGACCGCGTTCGTGAAAGCGATACGCGAGCAGGCGCTCTCGCGGATCGGAACGCCGGGATACATGACCGAGGACGAGGTGCTGCGCTCGTTCCTCGAGGCGAAGACGCCGGAGGAAGCGGCACGGCTCGCGGAAGCGGCGGGAGCGGGCGGCGCGCAGGGCTACGTCAAGAACTTTCTGATGAACATGTACATCAGCTCGATCCTCTCGCCCAACTCGATCGCGAAGAAAGCGGCCTCGGACGCGCTGAATATCGCCTACCAGATACCGGCGCGCGGCCTCGGCGAGATGGCCGGATATGCGGAGCGGGCGGCGGGAGCGCCGGCGGCGGAGACGATTACGCCGGGAGAAACCGCGGCGATGATACGCGGCGCGGTGCGCACGTTTTCGGACGCGATGTCCGTCGGCTGGCAATCGGCCTGGCAGAACCGGCCGCTCTTCCAGGAAGGGGTCGGCTGGGGCGAGTCGATCCCGGAGCACGGAATCAGCTCGGCCGGGACGCGCTTCGAGGGAACGGCGCTCGGCAAGGCGCTCGACCTGTGGGGGAATATCATTTCGGTGCCGGGGCGCGGGATCGTCGGCGTCGACCAGGCGGCCAAGCTGATGCACTACCGGATGGAGCTGGCCGCGCTCGCCGAGCACACGGGGTACACCACGGCGCTCGCCGAGGGGCGCGAAGGCGCCGCGCTGGCGGCGCGGGCGCAGGAAGTGACGCGGGCGTTTCTGGAAAAGCCGCCGGAGTGGGCGATCGACGCGGCGCGCACGCGGGCAAAGGTCGAGACGTTCCAGCAGGATCTCAACGGCTCGCTCGGCGCGATCGACAAGCTTCGGCAGGGAAGCTACCTGGCACGGACGATAATCCCGTTCTTCCGTACCGGCTCGAATATCGTGCGGATGGGGCTGGAGCGGACGGTGCCGCTCTCGACGCAGGCGTACCGCGAGGCGTGGGCGGCAGGCGGCCGCGAACGCGACTTGATGGTCGCGAAGAACGCGATCGGGGATCTCCTGACCGCGTACCTGGCGCATCTGTGGCTGACCCGGCGGCTGACCGGATACGGGCCGCGCAACCCGGAGGTGCGCGACCTGTGGCTGAGAGATCATCAGCCGTACTCACTCAAAGTCGGCGGCCGATGGGTTCCCTTCGCGCCGACCGAGCCGATGGCGTGGATCGCGGGCAACGTCGCCGACGCGGCTGAGATGATGGCGTACCTGCCGAACCAGACGGCGTGGAGCGTCGCGGACGCGATAGGCGCCTCGGCGGTCCGGGAGTTCAGCCGCCAGGGCTTCTGGAGCGACCTGGCGCGCACGGTCCATACGATAGACGCGATGTCGAACCAGGGCGTCGACGCGCGCGGGATCTCGGCGGGGCTCGGCAACCTGATCGGGACGGTGGCGTCGCCGCAGGCGTTTGCCGACGTCGCGCACGGAATCGACCCGGTGAGAAGGCAGTCGACGACCTTCCTGGACGGGATACGGAACCGGGTTCCGTACCTGACCGAGAGCGGAGTGCCGACGCGGGACCCGTGGGGCGAGCCGGTCGTGGTGCCGCCGGGGTTCCTGATGAACGAGTTTCCGGCGTTCAAGGCGCATAGCGAGGGCAAGGACCCGGAGTCGGACGAGCTGGTGCGGCTGTACAAGGCGATCGGATACACGCCGCCGACGATTCCGCGGGCGATCGGAGGACGCGCGCCGTCGGAGAGCGAGCTTG
>JAKAVX010000271.1:0-1390 GCA_021827465.1 Deltaproteobacteria bacterium
TAGATTCGGAAGCGCCTTGAGCGGTGCCTTGCCCTCGCCGGTGTCGCCGCGGTTGAGCATGGCAATCATTTCGAGCAGGCCGAACGCGTCGAGGTCGTGCACCGAATGGGCGCCCGACGGATCGCCGGGAGCGATCCGGTCTCCGGTCAGCGCCACCACCGCGTCGATTCCGAGCGCGGACGCGCCGAGAAGATCGGACTTGAGCGCGAGCCGGTTGCGATCGCGGCAGGAAAAATTCACCACCACGGGAATCTTGAGCCGGGTGCGGATTATCGAGCCGAACACGATGCTCGACATCTTGACCCGCCCGAGCGCGTTGTCGGTCAGGTTGATCGCGTCGGCGTGACCGATCAAGGCGGAAAGCCGCTTGAGCAGCGGTTCGGGATTGATTCCGCGCGGCGGGGCGACCTCCAGCCAGAGAGCAGGCCGCGAGCCGCTCAGCGATTCAAGAAAGGTCGGCAAGGAACTTTTCTCCGAAGACTGTTGCGATATCGCGCCGGGACGGTTGCGGCGTGCGGCGCTTTCGCCTGATACGCGAGCCGCTCAGGCCTGGCGGCGTTCGTTCGCCTTGACCTTCTGATACTTGCGGTAGTCGTATCCGGTCGCCATCGCCATCAGCAACTGCTCCATCCCGCCGTCTCGCTCACGCCGGAGCACCCGCAGCCGGTCGAAGAATTCACGGAAATCCTTTTCGACCCGATGCGTGGAATCGTTGGAACGCAGGAAAAAATCGTGCAACCGCGTCACCGTGAAGCGAAGCGACGAATAGCGAAGCTCGTTTGGAAAAGCGTCCCACTCGGCCAGCGAGAGCGTGCGCACCGACTCGTAGCCGCGCAGCACGCATCGAAACCTGTCCAGCGAGTAGGCGCCGTCGACGAAGCATAGCGCGTTGACCGCGGTTGCGATGTCGAAGATGAACTTGCCGCGGCAGGCCGCCTCGAAATCCAGCAGCGCGACCAGCTTTTCGCCGCGAAACAGCACGTTATCGGCGAACAGGTCGCCGTGAATCACGCCCTTGGGCAGCTTGCCCTCGAGATAACGGGTCAGGTAATCGACCTCGTCGTCGAGGGTGCGCAAAACCTTGCGAAAGTAGTTCGGCAGCCGCGAACGCACCGTCAGGTACAGGTCGGCTATACGCTCGAAGCTGAACCGGTTGTCGATTCCTTTCTTGTACGCCTTGCCGACCACGTGAAGCTCGGCGAGCGAACGGCCGAACGCCTCCTGCGTGGAGGTGACCTCGGCGACCCTCGCTCCCGTCGAGGTCGGCACGACGCCGGAGAGGTCAGGACGCCGCACCGGAGCGCGCACGAGGCGCGCGACGACAACCCTCCTCGGCGTAGCCGGAGCGCTCACCGTCCTCGCGGGCGACCCCCGCGCGGTCTCGAGCGCT
>JAKAVX010000271.1:1400-4874 GCA_021827465.1 Deltaproteobacteria bacterium
GAGCGAACGGCCGATCGTTTCGAGCTGGGTTTCCTTCAGATGCGGGACGCTTACCACCTTGCCTTCATGGAAGCGGAACAGCGAAACGCATTTGGTGTTGAACTGCCGGTAAAGCCGGCCCATCCGGTCCTGCAGGGGATGCGGGCAGGGAAAGGAATGCTTGCGAAGAAAGGTCAAAAGGTCGAGCTCGCGCTTGAGTTCGTTTTCGCTCTTGACCTCGTCGACGCGCAAAAGAAAGCGCCCGCGCGAGGTTTCCAGCACGTAATTGCTGTTGACCGAACCTTCGGGTATGCCGGAAAAGCTGGCGATACGCCCGAGGCTGTAATCCTCGGCCAGTTCCTTGAGGAAGGGTTTCGTCAGCTCGGTGTAAACGGCCATGAAACGGAAGCGCTAGCCTTGTTGCCCGCGGCAAGTCTAGAAGCTGTATGGCAGTCCGTCAACCGGGTATCCCCGGAGCCGGAGGCCGGATTCGGGCGCGAACGATCCGGCACCCGGTTTCTGCCGAACAGGAGAATTTACGATGGCGGCCAGGAAAAAACCCGCTCCGAAAGCCTCGTCTTCGACCCATCCGATGGAAGGAAAAAGCGCCCCGCTTTTCGAACTCGCGACCGCCGAGGGAAAGTCGGTCGCGCTCGGCGGCCTTATCGGCAAGCGAAATCTCGTCCTCTATTTTTATCCCAAGGACATGACGCCCGGATGCACCACTGAGGCGTGCGGGTTTCGCGACAACCTGGGCGCGATCCGGAAGCTCGGTGCGGAAGTCGTCGGGGTAAGCGGCGATTCGCCGGAGTCACATCGCAAGTTCGCCGACAAGCACGAGTTGAATTTCACGCTGCTCAGCGATCCCGGGAACAAGGTCAGCAAGCTCTACGGCGTGTTCAAGAAGAAATCGCTTTACGGGCGCGAGTTCATGGGTATCGAGCGCACCACGTTCATCATCGATCGCGGCGGCGTGGTGCGTAAGGTGTTTCCCAAGGTCAAGGTCAACGGCCACCCCGACGAGGTGATAAAGGCGCTCAGCGAACTCGGTTAGCCCTCCTCAAACAGGCGCAGGTTAAACGAGGGTCCGGTTCCCCTCTCCAGAAGGGAGAGGGGCAAGGGGTGAGGTCTTGAAGATTACGCGCAATCAGCCGGTGAGCACAGAGAAACTGGCTCTCGCCCGAAGATTTCGGAGGGAAATGACGCCCGGCGAGCAAATGCTCTGGCGTGCGCTTCGCGCCAACCAGCTTCAGGGTTTGCACTTCCGAAGGCAGCAGGTGATCGCCGGGTACGTTGTGGATTTCTACTGCGCGTCGGCTCGGCTCGCCGTCGAGCTGGACGGAGACTCTCACCTTGCAAGCCGAGACTACGACCTTGAGCGAGATAGAGCGCTCGCACGCCTGGGAATAAGAACCCTTCGGCTGCGAAACGAAGCAGTCGCGGCCGACCTTGACGGGGCACTCGGCCGAATCGCGGCGGAAGCAACCTCACCCCTAACCCCTCTCCCTTCAGGAGAGGGGAATCGGAATCGCAAGTAGATGGTCCCTAAAGAATGTAAACGTCTTGCGGAGGTGGATTTTCCGACGCCAAAGGCGGAGCGAGGCAATGCCGCACGGCTGGATTTCGTGTTAACATCGAGTTGCGCCGCCCGCGTGAGGCGGACGCGACCGACCATGCCGAAATCAGCACCGCTCGGGTTTCCCGAGCTGGGGGACATTGACCAGCTGTTTTGGAAGGCTGGGACCATTCTCGCGGAAGCGCGGAGCAGACTTGACGCGCTCGACTGCGACCTTGCCGTGCGTCGCGCCCAAGAGTCCCTGGAACTATTCGTCAAGAGTCTTTTCCGCTTCCTTCAACGCCCTTACGCCACGACCCATGATCTCAGAAAGGAGATCTACTCGTTGGTTGGGGCGATTGAAGCCATCGAAGGGCACTCTATCGAAAAACGCCAGATCGCCCGACTTGTCCTCGCAAGCTCGGTGCTTAACATCTGGCGTTTGCCGGCCTTCTATGGCGACGAAGCGTTAAGCGTCGGCAGCCTATTCGATAGGCGGGAAGCGGAACTCGCGATCTCGTACGCCGAGCTTGGGCAGTTCGTCGCCGGCGTCATCCGTGATCGCCTGTACGCGGCGGCCGCGGGTTCGCAGGGGCCGTGAGCTAGCGCGCATAAAAGCGGGCGCAAGAACGGATGTTGCGCGTCAGAGCGTGAGGCTTTGGAGAGGACCACCGGTGTGGAAGCGCTGACAGAAGGAACCGCTCAGACAAATCCGCCACGGCTTGCCGAATTTTGGGAAGGCAGTGTTTTCGGATCTAATAGGGGTCGGATACTTCTTCGTCTGTTTCCAAAGGACTCACAAATCGATGGCAGTGCGGTCCTCTTTGATGACCTTTTCGGAAGGACCAGGATCGGAATTCAGGGAACGGCCGTGCGCGACCAGGCCGGAAAGCTCGTCGGCCAGCTTGCGCTGTGCCGATTCTCGGGTATCGCACCGAGAAGCTCACTATCTGGCCAGTGCACCCTGACAATAGACCCAACGGCAGGGAAGGCCAGTGGAACTTGGGACACCGACATCGCAAGTGGCTGGATCGACCTCGCCTCGATTGCCACACCTACAATAACGGGGACGACCCTAACGTGGGTTCGATGGCAATGGTCCAACTTCGCAGCGAGAGGCGTGCTTCTCCTGCCGTATGTGTATGCAGCGGTTCTCGCCCTGATCCTTCTGCTCGACACCCATATCCTTCAGGCGGTCGCCGACAGCCTGTTTGCAAGCCATCTGTCCCAAACGCTAGACCGATTTCAATTTTCCACGATTGACCTCATCATAGTCCTTCTTCCAGCTCCGTTTCTTTTACAGCGCCACATTGCGCGGCTGCTTATTCTGTTTGGAGTAGAACGCCTGAGCATAGGGCCGATTCAACTCGCGGCACCGCGCGTCTCTCTGACGGGGGATCTTGCAGGCTCCCTGGACCGTTTTTTTGCTTTATCCACAAAGATCTTGCTTTTGTGGCTCGCTGGTAAGGACCGGGTTGAGATGGTCGAGTTGCGCACTCGCGCTCAACAACTGGGTGCCCCCACCGTGCCGACCCTCACGGCGCTCATCGTGTCCGGCTGCGCAATAGTCGATGGCCAGTACGTAATTGCAAGCGATCTCGGCAGAGATTACGCCGCGTATCTTATGCGAAGAGTTCGAGAGGCCTGCCCGATCGATTAGCCGGCAGCGAGGCTGGGTCCGGCGAGCGCCGCGCTCAGAAACTTGCTGGCGGCCTTGATAGCGTTCGCGCCAAGGTCATGATCGGCGCGCGGAAAGTAGCTGGTCGAGACCTGCGCCCCGCGCATCCTGAGCGCGCCCGCAAGCCGCTCGGCCTGGCTCAGCGGTGCGCGACGGTCGCGCGCGCCGTGGATTATGAGGACCTTGCAATCGAGCCGCGGCGGCAGGTTTTCGATCACACTTCTCTCGCGCAATACGCGAGTACTCGGCCAGACCTGGTGCA
>JAKAVX010000272.1 GCA_021827465.1 Deltaproteobacteria bacterium
GTTGTCCAGGCGCTCAACAACTCCAACCTGATCCTGCCCGCCGGCGACGCGAAAATCGGATCCAAGGATTTCTACATCTATTCAAACAGCATGATCCGCGATATCGGCGGCATCAACCGCGTGCCGGTGAAGATCGGCAAGGCCGAAGCTCCCGTGCTGATGCACGACGTCGGGCACGTCGTTCTCTCGTCGCAGATTCAGTACAACGAGGTCCTGATCGACGGCAGGCCGTCAGTCTATGTTCCGGTCCTGCGACAGGCCGGCGCCAACACCATCGCGGTCGCAAGCGGAATAAAGAAGCTGTTGCCGAAAATCTTCGGGCTTCCGAAAGGAATGAAGCTGGCGGGGATTTTCGATCAGTCGATTTACGTCCGCGAGGCGATCGAGAGCCTTGAGCGCGAAGCGGTGTCAGGTTCGGTTCTCGCGGCGCTGATGATTCTTCTCTTCCTCGGAAGCTTCCGCTCGACAATCGCGATCTTTCTCTCGATCCCGCTCTCGATCCTGGCCGGCGTTTTCGGCCTCTACCTCAACGGCTCGACCATCAACATCATGACGTTGGGCGGCTTCGCGCTCGCCATAGGGCGGCTGGTCGACAACTCAGTCATCGTGCTCGAGAACATCAATCGCCATCTCGCGGAGGGCAAAGACCCAGCGCACGCGGCCCGCGACGGCGCCGAGGAAGTTGCGCTCTCCGTGCTCGCGATCACAATCACGACCTGCGTCGTGTTTTTTCCCGTGATGTTCCTCTTCGGTGTGTCGAAGTATCTGTTCAGCGCGCTTGCGCTGGCGGTGGTGCTCGCGATCGGCGCCTCGTACGTGGTCGCGATGAGCGTCATTCCCATCTACTGTGCGCGGTTTCTGACCCTCGAGACCGCGGGCGCCGCCGAAGGCGCAGAGGGCATCCCGGAGACCCACGAAGGCCCGAGCGTTCTGTTCCGGTGGTTTCAGCGCGGGTACGAGCGTTTCGCCGACCGCTACGAGGGATGGCTCCGGCACGCGCTCGATCACAAGTTTCCAGTGATTGCCGCGATTACCGTGTTGTTCATGGCGAGTATCGCGGTGTACCCGATGCTGGGTACGGAACTGTTTCCCGCAACCGACAGTGGGAGTTTCGTGATCGACTTCAGGACTCCGGCGGGGACGCGGCTGGAACTGACCGCCGATGCGGCGCGCCGAATCGGGAAAATCATCCGTCAGGTGATACCGCCCGCCGAACTCAAGACCGTGGTGTCGGATATCGGGCTCGCTCCAAGTCTCTCGGCCATCTACTCGTCCAACTCGGGTGAGGACAGCGGATTTATCGAAGTGGAACTGAATCGCGGGCACAAGCGGCCGACCGCATATTACGTGTCGCGGCTGAAAAGGCTTCTTCCGCTCAGGATGCCCGAAGCGCGCACAATGTTCTCCTCGGGCAGCATCGTGGATGCGGTACTGAATTTCGGAATGATCGCGCCGATCGACGTGCAGTTGCGCGGACACGCCTTCAGCGATCTCTTCAGGGCCGCCAAGGGCGCGCAGGAGATCGTCCGGCGCTTGCCCGAGGTCTCGCAGACCTACATTCCGCAAGAGGCGAATTATCCCACACTCGAGGTGAAGGTGAATCGCATAAAGGCGGCGCGGTTAGGGATGACCCAGCGCGACGTTATATCCAATGTGATTACCGCGCTCGATTCCAATTTGTTTATCGCGCCTTCGGTCTGGATCGATACCTTTAACAACAATGACTATTTCTTGACCGTGCAGTATGAGGCGGCTGCGCGCGGATTTCCCTCGCTCCAGGCGTTGCGAACCATTCCGGTGCGTCCGTACGCCCACGAGCGTGGGCATGCACAGAGCGTGCTTCTCTCCGACGTGGCCTCGATCGTCCCCGAAGCCCATCCTTCCGAGGCGGACCATTATGACATCCAGCGCGTGGTTGACGTGTTGGTCTCGCCGCGCGGGCAGGATCTCGGCGGTACGCAGAGCGCGATCGAGCGGGCGCTTTCGCATTTCAGGCTTCCCGAGGGAGTGTCGATCGTGTACCGCGGTTCGGTCGCGCAGATGCGTGCGTCGTTTGCGCGCATGGGTATTGGGGTCATGGTCGCCGCGCTGCTCGTTTACCTCGTGATGGTGGCGCAGTTCCGCTCGTTCATGGACCCGTTCATCGTGATGTTCGCGGTTCCGATGGGACTCATCGGCGTGATCTGGATACTGTTCTTGACCAGCACCACGCTCAATATCGAGTCGTTCATGGGCATCATCTACATGATCGGTATCGCCGTCTCCAACGCGATCCTTTTGGTCGATTTCGCCAAAGAGCGGCGCCGTTACGGAGAGAGCCTGCGTCAGGCGGTGGTCGAGTCGTCGCGTATCCGGCTGCGGCCCATCCTGATAACCGCGCTCGCGACCGTCGTCGGCCTGGTTCCGATCGCGATGACCTCGGGTGCGTCGGCGCCGCTCGCCTGCGCCGCGATCGGCGGGCTCGCCGCATCTACCGTGCTCACCGTAGTGTTGGTGCCGTGCCTCTACGAACTCTTCTATTCGCGGGCTGCGGAGGCGCAGGAGCAGGAAGCGCCGTGAGAGTGAAGGCGCTGATAGCAATCGCGCTCGCGGCGCTGATCGCGGCGTGCGGCCGTGGCTATCCCCCGCCGGCCGTGACGGCTCCGGAACCAACCGTGCGAGTGCTTCATCCGCAGCGCGGCGCGATGACGCTCAGCATCGAGCTGCCCGGCGATGTGGTCGGCTTTTACGAAGCCGCGCTGCACGCCAAGGTGACCGGATATTTGAAATCGATCCCGGTGGACAAGGGCGACCACATCAAGGCGGGACAGGTGCTGGCGGTGATAGAGGTGCCCGAACTGGTCGCGAGCCTCGACCGCGCGAAGGCCAAGATGGCCATCGCGGGAATCACCTACCGGCGGCTCCGACTGGTTCAGAAGTCGGACCCGCGCCTGATTGCGCCGCAAGACGTTGACCTGGCCTATGCCGAATACCGCGAGGCGCTGGCCAACGTCGATACTCTGCGAACGCTGGTTGGCTACACTCGTATCGTCGCGCCCTTCGACGGAATCGTGACGGGGCGCTTTGCCGACCCGGGTGCACTGGTTCGCGCGGGCGGCGGTGAAATCGGTCTTGGCGAGACTTCCGCGCTGGTCTCGCCCGGCGCAACCGAGGGCGCAGGCGGCCATCGCGCCGCTGGCGGACCGATTCTGACCATCGCCCGCGTCGACAAGTTGCGCATCTACGTTTACGTGCCGGCGGATTCGTGCCGCTTCGTCCGGCGCGGCACGCCCGCAGAGTTGAGGTTCGACGAGGTGCCGGGCCTCGTCATCCACAGTTCGGTTACCCGCTACGCCGGTGCTCTCGACCTGGGTACGCGCACGATGCTGGCCGAGATCGATATCGGCAATCCCGACGACGTGATTTATCCGCGGATGTACGCGCATGTGAATCTGGAGTTGGTCTCGCATCCCGAGGCGATACGGCTGCCGGCATCCGCGGTAAGCGGGGAAGGGCAGGCCGCGACGGTCCTTACGGTCAGGAACGGACGAGTGGCCCGCACGTCCGTCTCGACCGGTATCAATGACGGCACGTGGGCCGAAATCGTGAAGGGCCTCACGACGAAAGACCTGGTGGTCGCGACCTTCAGCCGCGATCTGCACGAGGGCGAGAAGGTAAACTACGTGCTCGCGGAAGCCCCGCCCGTGGTTGCCGTACCGAACGCGCAGTGAGTCAGACTGAAGAGGAGAGCCCCGCTCATGACGATCAGTGCGCAGGTCAGCATCTACCCGCTACGCCAGGAGCATCTCGCGCCCGCTGTGGAATCCGTGCGCAGCGCTTTCGAAGTACGCGGATTGGCTGCGCAGGTCGGTCCCATGAGCACGACAGTAACGGGGGAAGCCCGCGCCGTCTTCGACGCTCTCGCCGCGGCCTTCACGAGCGCCGCCGCCAGCGGCCAGGTCGTGATGACGGTAACCGTTTCCAATGCTTGCCCGGTTCCGGGCTGATGAGTCGTCTCGATTCAACGGACGCCGGCGAAGTCGGTCCCGACGCCTATGCCGAGTGGCGCGCGTCCACGCTCGGTGCGATCACCGAGTCGCTGGAGCAGACGCTCATTCTCGATTTGTCGGGGCCTCTGGCGGGCAAAACCGTTCTCGATGTCGGATGCGGAGACGGGACTCTCGCAGCCGAATTCCGGCGCCTGGGCGCATCGCTCGCGATCGGCTGTGATCCGGATCCGCGCATGATCGCGAAGGCGTCCTCACGAGGGGTCGGCGGGCGCGGCGACGGGACGCACTATATGCTGGCGCGCGCCGAAGATCTTCCGTTCCACGATCGAAGCTTCGATTTAGTGAGTACGGTCACGGTTCTCAGCTTTGTGGAACAGAGAACGCGCGCGGTCCAGGAAATGGCGCGGGTACTCAAACCCGGCGGACGCCTCGTCATAGGCGAACTCGGCAGATTGAGCACTTGGGCGGCGTCACGGCGCATCCACGCCTGGCTAGGCAACGATTTCTGGAAGAACGCACGCTTCACGACCGCGCGCGAGCTTCGCGGCCTTGTGACGCGGGCGGACCTCAGCGTGGAGCGCGTGCGTGGCGCGGTTTATTATCCCCGATACGCTCCGGCAGCGCGCGCGATGAAATCGATCGATCCGGCGCTGGGCAGAATTACTACCTTCGGCGCCGCATTCATCGCGATAAACGCAATCAAGAATGGTTGATCCTTGGCACTATTCTGCCCGGCGCGCATGCGGCGCGGCGCGCGATCAGATCGAACCGATTACGCGGCGGGCCATCCCAAGCGCTTCGAACCAGAACCCGCCGCCCGAATGCATCAGGTTGACGATATCGCCGATCGCGCCGGTGAACTCTTCGAGATGCCGCTCCTCGAC
>JAKAVX010000273.1 GCA_021827465.1 Deltaproteobacteria bacterium
GGACATGCTCAAGTACCTTCGCCGGGCAACGAAGGTGCCGCCGGCAGATGCGGATCGGCCGTAACCGCATCCCCCGAAATGCGCGGGCCGCGTCCAGCGTAACGATGGCTTGCGCCGATGGTGGCCCCCTAACGGAGCTGATCACTCCGCCGCGGTCCGCGGCGCTATGCCGTAGTCGTCGATCCAGCGATGCAGCTCGCGCTCGCCGCGCGAAAGGTGGCGATGCACCTCGCGGCGCCCGAGCCGGTCGTAATTGAGGTAATCGAGGCAGGCGTTCGCCAGTTCGGTGTCAAGCGCCCTCAGCTCCGCCAGGTCAAATGGGAAGTCCGATCCGTTGTACAGGGCGGCCAGGAACGAGACGAGTCGCCGAGCCTGCCCGGTGGTGGGATTGCGGCGGATCGCGCTCTCGATAATCCGCAGCGCGCTCATCCCTCGCTCCGTGATCACAGCGATCTCGTGGTTCAATGCGTCCATGCGCAGCCGACGGCCAGCGATAATCTCTCGCCAGGCGAGGTCGAGCTCCTCTCGCCGGCTCTCTGGAACGGTCAGCTCGACTCTCACGTGCTTCTCATCGCTGAGTTCAGGTGCCATATCAATCCTCCGATGGAACGGTGCGGGTTGCGTCGGTCGCTCGCGAGGAGTGATCACGATCGAAATCTTCCAGCAGGCATCTGAGCGCACTCAGGCGTTGGTCCACAAGACCGTATTTCGAGCCCGTTTGTATAGAAATCCGGAATTAGTGCCGGAGTGAGCAGGATTCATCGGACATGTCACATGCGGGGAGATCCAGTCGCAGTGCGGGGTCTCATTGCCCCAAAATTCTGGCCGTGCTGCACACGAAGAGGATTAATAGCGCAGCCCCCAGATATGGTTGCCCCGGCGCAATCTCCATCGCGCGCCGGGAAGCGAAGTCATGGCATACTGTGATCCCTCGGTGCTTTTTCTCAGCCGAGGTTGTGCAGCTTCTCAAGTGCCTTGCCCAACGCCAGCACGTCGTTCTTTGCCAGTTCAACCTGCCGCAGCAGCTCATCCATCCGGCTCTGGCGTACGACCACTTTATTCTCACTGGCATCCTTCACCAGATTCGCGATGTAGTCTGAGATGTCTTGAAGGCGCTTCTGCGCAGCCCCTTGGCGCTTCCAGGCGCGCTCGATCTGTTTGGCTTTCATGCCTTCACCTTCTTCTTGCGAGCATTCTTGGTCGGCGCCGGGAGTTCAAGCGCCAGCGGTGACGTGACGTCCTTGTAGCGCTTGAACAGAAACGCTACCCGATCGGCCTCCGACGCGAATGACTTTACGCCGTAAGCCGCGTCAACTGCCTTGTCCAGCGCTTGGTGTGCCTTCAGCAGGTCAGGTGGCATCAGCAGGGGGTCATAGAGGTCCGCAAGCGAAGAGTCTGGAAACTTTGCTCGTACCTTCAACACATCGTCGGCAGCCGCAGCGATGGCGTCCTTCTTGGGCTGCGTCGCCTGCGGCCAAGGAAAGGTGTTGTAAACCATCGTTGCCGAGTACTGGTACCGGCTCTCTAACCTACCAGCGACGGTGCGCATCCACGCCATGTGCATGATCGACTGCAGCACACCGAAGATGTACCTATTTGGTTCAGCGATGATGTAGACCTTGTTGCTCGCAATGACGTCAGGGTCCATGAAGCCAATCGGCACGTACTTGCGCCGCTCCGACGAAACCTCCGGGACGAGGATGTAGCGCGTACTCGGCTGGGATTGGAAGAAGAAGGTCGTTGGTCGGCTCGCCGCCTTTTGAGTCGGTGCCGCCGTGCTTGCCTCACGAAACTTCTGCACAGCTTTCACTCGGTGCATGACTTCAGGCAGCGCCCTCAGTACGTTCGGCGGTGCGTTGGCTAACCAAAGGCAGTAGCGCGGAATATTGTAGAGATACTCATCGCTGCCAAGGAAGCGCTTGATGAACGGTGCAGCGCCTGGCTCCTTCTTCAGTAGCTCCGTCCTCTCATCAGCGTCCAGTAGCAGGTTGCCTCCATCAGAGGGCTTGTTCCCGCACTTCATCACCGGCATTTCCGAAAGGAGCGGCTTCTGCTCCTTCTCAACGATCACTTCGTCGGCTGCCGCGAGGTAAGCGTTAATCGTTGGGACCTTGATCTCGTGTGGGTCACCTTGAACGTCGTCGTACTCGAACAGTCGGCATGGTGAGAGCTGTTCAAGTCCGAACCCGATGATGACGCAGTGTACCGCTGCCTTGCCACGCGCCTCACTGGACCACTGGAAGGTTCGGTGCGCAAAGTGAATGTGGATTCCCTTCTGCCGGAGCGACGGCCACAGCACTGGAACCTGTTCGCCCTGCGTGATGCTGTTCGTCGACACGAAGGCGCAGCGGATCATCGTTTTCTGAATGTAGCTCGCCGCCTTCACGTACCAGGCCGCAACGTAATCGAGGTCCCCAGCCGCCTTGATGTCCTTGCACACTGCGAGAAGGTCTGCGCGCTGCTCCGGCGTTCGGTAGTGCTTACCCACGAATGGTGGGTTGCCGACGATGTACGTGAGCTGGTCAGAAGCGGCAACGTCCTCCCACGCTAGCTTCAAAGCGTTGTTCCTGGCGATGTTAGGCGACTTGACGAGTGGAAGGCGCGCGAAGTACTGGCCGAACTCATCGGATACCTGGAGGTTCATTTGGTGGTCGGTCAGCCACATTGCGACCTGCGCGATCTGCGCTGGGAATTCCTCGATCTCGATCCCGTAGAATTGGTCGACGTCGACGAACACTAGCGCCTTAACATCAAACACTCGATTCGACTTGCCAGGCTGGTGCAGCCGGCGCAACACCTCAAGCTCAAGCAACCGCAGCTCACGGTACGCGATCACGAGGAAGTTTCCGCAGCCGCAAGCGGGGTCAAGGATTCGGGTCGAAGCGAGCTTCTTCTGGTACTCAACCAGCCGTCGCTGGTTGCTCCCGATGGCGTCCAGCTCCGCCTCTAGGTCGTCCAGGAACAGCGGTCGCAGTGCCTTGAGGATATTCACCTCGCGCGTGTAGTGAGCACCGAGGTTGCGCCGCGCCTCCTTGTCCATGATCGACTGAAATAGCGAGCCGAAGATGGCTGGCGAGATATTGCTCCAGTCCAGCGCGTTGGCGTCGAGGAGCGCTTCACGCATGGAAGAGTCGAAATCTGCGAGCGGTAAGCGTTCGTCAAACAGCCGACCGTTGACGTAGTTGAAGGCGGCGAGCTGCTCATCTAACCGGGCGCTCCGCTTGTCCTTCGGAGTGTTCAGCACCTCGAACAGTTTGCCGAGGTGCATGCCCAGGTCTGACCCGTCCTCGGCTGTGCGGGCTTCTAGGTACTCGCGAAACTGATTCTTGTCGAAGATGCCGGTATCGTCAGCGAACAGGCAGAACAGGATGCGGACCAGAAGCACTTCGAGTGGGTGACCACTATAACCCGAGGCCTTCAGCAGGTCATGCAGTTTCCCGAGCTGCTCCGCTGCCTCGATGTTCGCTGCCTCTTCCTTCTCCTTGATCTTGTGGGTCTGGTACCCAGCAATGAATCCAAAGAGCCCCGCGTTGTCGCGGAGCTTGTTGAGGGGAAACTCTCGTTCCTCGTCAGCAACAAGGTCGTACAGCCGGAACCTGGAGAAGTCGGAGACCATGATGTACCGAGGCAGGTCGCGCTCAGCGACGCCGTCGAAGTAGTCGGCAGCTTGCCCGAACGCCTTGTCGAGGTCCTCGCCGGCGCTCTTATGCTCGACGAGGAGTACGCCCTTCCAAAACGCGTCAATGCGACCGCGCTTGATCCTTCCTTCGGCCCTGGTCAGCTCGACCTGCTTCTCGAAGACCGCTACCCGCTTTCGGGTGATTCCGAATACCTCGAAGAACTCGTTCCAGAAGGTCTGAGCCTCGGCCCGCTCGGAGGTGACACCGTCCCATTCCTTGGAGAAGCGCGTGGCGCGCTCCCGGATCTCGTTCCAGCTTAGCGGCATTTATCCCCCTGATAAGTCTGACGTTTTCTCGCTAGCCGAGGCGGATTGTACAGCACCGGGAAGTCCAGCCAAGGAGGAATCTCGAACCGTTGAAGCATTCGCGCTGCCACGAATAGATGCCTGCATGACCATTACGCAGGGAGCGCGAATGCTGACTCCAAGCTCAAGAGAAAGGCCGGTCGCCCGAAGGGCACCGGCAAGCGCCAGCGCATGGCTGAACTCATCGAGGGCTGAGCGATGCCGCCTACGAGGGAATCATCAAGCGCTTCGAGGAAAACCCGAACTGCGTCACGCCGCTCGACATGTTCGTCAGCGTCATGGCGAACCATGACAGGCAGTGACACTTCTTGGAGGGTCTGAAAGATAGCGATGCAGGCGCACCTGCGGCCGGGCTTGCGTCTGCCGCCTGCGGCTTAGCGTTTCTTGCCGGGCCAGGGAAGCACTCCGTCGAGCTCCCTCAGCAGCGGTTCGTCATCCTCTTCGGAATCGAGATGATTCCTTCGGGCCTCAATTGGATCACCGGCGTCAAGGGAAAGCAGAGTCAGCGCTTGGTTCCAGCCACGGATGACACGCGTCTCTTCGTGCAGGTCAACGTCGGCGAAGTCGTCGCAGAACGTCCACACATATCCCGGCACTGTCCCGCTTGAAGCCGCCGCCCCAGCCTTGATGCACTGTCCGGTGATACTGCCTGCAGGTATCGCGATCCCCGGTGATACCCAGAAGCGGGCTTCTCGCATCGAGGCAGAGTAAGTGGCGAAGCGGATATGACCGTCTTGCGAGAGGACATAGGCGCATGCAAAGGGAGCGTTGACCGCGATGCGGGAAGCCGTGCAAGCCAAGGACGCCTTGTATTTCTCCGCCATTTCGTCAATAAAGGAGAACCCTGCCGTCGCGCTGTTTAGATCCCGGCGGAGGAA
>JAKAVX010000274.1 GCA_021827465.1 Deltaproteobacteria bacterium
CTCCCCGGCCCCGGCGTGATCGAGATGGTCGATGCCGCTTTGCACGTTGAGCGCCGCGGCGCAAATTCCGTCCTGGCAGAACTGCCCGTAGCCGACGCGCGCGAGCTCGGGATTGAGCAGCCACATGCGATGGAACGGGCCGGTCATCCAGTTCTCGATGGCCCACGCGGGCGGCGGCGGCTCGGGCGGCGAGGAGTAGTCGGCGTCGACGTCGCTCAGGCGCGCGGCCTTCAGGCCCGTGTCGGTGAAGTAGGGTTTTCCCGGTTCCTCGGAATGCATCGCGGCGCCGATACGTCCCGTGCGGATGGCGTCCGCCTCGTTGGCGACCAGATAGCGCGCGTGAGCGGCGTCGCCGCCCGAGATCGACGGGTCGTCCTCAACCGGCGCGAGCTTCGCAAGCGTGCGATAGTAGTTGAGCCGCGCGAGCCATCCGGCGCCGTCGGCAGCCACCGTGTGCGCCATCGCGTGGGAGTGCGCGCGCGTGTGCGAAAATCCCGGCATCGCGGAGATCGCGGCGGGAATTCCGAGCAGGCGGAAATAGTAAACCGATGCGCCGAGCGCGGCGGTTGCGAACGTCAACGCTGCGGCGATCGCGATGCGGCGCGAAATTCTCCCGCGTGCGCCGGGGCGCGCCGGCACGCGGCTGAGGAATCGGAACGCGAGCGCGCCGAGAGCCACCTGGTCGCCGGGCGAGAGCGCTACGCCCGCAACGATGCGGCGCCCGTTGACGAAAGTGCCGTTGGTCGAGCCGAGATCGGCGAGCATAACGACGCCGTCGCGGCGTTCGAGAGTGGCGTGGCGGCGCGAGACGGCCGGGTCGTCGAGGACGACGTCGCATCGCGGGTCCGCGCCGAGCACGATTTGGCGCGCGTCGAGGCGGATCTCGCGCGGGCGATGGCTGCCGATCGCGACCAGCATAGCCGCCGGCGAGGAGCCGGGACGGGACCTGCTAAGCGGCCACATCAGGGCGTAGCGCCGGGAAGGACGCCGGCGTCGTGTGCGCGGGATGCGCGGTCCGAATGGCGATGGAATCTCGCTTTCACCCTGGGGAAATCTAGCAGGCCCGAAACCGCGCCATCAAAGACCCCGCATCCGCGGCGGCTGAACCCGCTATCCAACCAAAAGTAGGAATTTGCCATCTCTCCGTAGGACAACGATGGGGATGAACTAGTTCATCCTTATGCGAAATGCCCTTTCGCGGCACAATTGCCCGCGATGAACGCTCTCTCCCCCACACGCGCTGGCGGTGATCACGGTGGCAACCCTCGCAAGCTGGGCGGTCGCGCCGCGATCGATACCGCCGGCGCGCCCGCCCATCAGCATAGCAGGCGCGCGCGGGCCAGTCTGGCGATCATGCTCGCAACTTCGCCGGGCAAACCCGCGCCCGCGGACGCATCCGGCAGTGAACGCTCCGCCTCGCCCGATGCCGCGCCCGGCGATGCGGCTGCGCCCGAGTGGATCGAGCTTCTCCCGGCGGGAGTTTTTCACGGACGCGACGGCCGCGGCCCGTACCGCCTCGACGATCCCGCCTCGGTGATCGCGGCGACCCGGGCGCTTCGGATGGAAGCCGGAATACCCATCGATTACGACCATGCGACCGACTTCGCCGCGCCCAAGGGACGTCCCGCACCGGCCGCTGGATGGATCAGGGAGCTCAAGGGTCGCGACGGAGCGCTATGGGGCCGGGTCGAATGGACCGAGCGCGCCGCGCGGGCGATCCTCGCGCGCGAGTATCGTTACATCTCGCCCGTTTTTCAGTATTCGCGCGCGGACGGAAAGGTCATCCGCCTGCTGCGCGCCGGCCTGACCAACAACCCCAATCTTTACCTGACCGCGATTTCCGCGGCGGGAGACGAGGAAGACCAGGAAATGGACCAGTTTGATCACTTTCTAAGTCAGCTCAGGCAGATTCTCGACACCGGTCCCGACGCCTCGTTCGACGAAATCCTCGAGACGATCGGAAACCTGCTCGCCGCGGCCGCCGCCGCGCGTGAGACCGCGCAGAACGCCTCGGCCGGCGACCCGGCGCGCTACGTCGACGTCGCGGAGTTCAAGAAGGCGCTCACCGATCTCAACGCGCTGCGAGCCGAACGCTCGCGCGAGAAGGCCGAACACGCCGTCAACGACGCTATTCGCGCGGGCAAGCTCGTTCCGGCCCAGCGCGAATGGGCCGTGGCCTATTGCGCGGCCGACCCCGAGGCGTTCCGCACCTTCGTCGCGCGCCAGCCCGCGATGCTTGCGGGCGAGATGCTGACGGCCGCGCCCGGCGCGATTCACGCGAGGGCGCCCGAGGCCGGCGCGATGCTCACGGGGGTCGAAAGCGCGATTTGCTCGCAGCTCGGCGTTCCCGCTTCCGACTTCGTCAGCCGCAAGCAGGGCCGCGCCGACTTTCTCAAGATAAGGGACAACTCGCAGCGCGAACTCTAAGCAAGGCCGCGTCCGCGCCGCGGCGCGGGCGTCACGCTACAGGATGGCAAAATGGCGGCACTAACCAGCTCACGAAACACGCCCGAGATGGCCGACAGCGGAAGGATCCGCGTCTACCCGGTCGAAGCCAACACTACCATCTATCTCGGCTCGATGGTGGCGATTGATTCAAGCGGCAACGCGGTTCCCGCTTCCGCCACCACCACCAGCGCCAACGCGCTCAAGGTGATCGGGCGCGCCGAGTACGTGGTCAACGGAATCCCCGGCCAGAACGCGGTCAACAACCCGGGCGCCGCCGGCGCGATCCAGATCGCGGTCAGAAAAGGCGTCTTCATGTTCGGCCAGGACGGCTCGATAACCAACGTGACCGTTGCAAGCCCGTGCTTCGCAATCGACGACAACAACGTGACAGCCACCGACCGTGCCTCGGGCGCAACCGTGCAGCAGTACGCGGTCGCGGGCCAGGTCGTCGCCGTCGATTCGTCGGGCGAGGTGTGGGTCGATTTCTGGCATCAGTCGACGGCCGCGGCCTAGACCCTTACGACTCAGGGAGTCACACGATGGAGATAACCGCTCAGAATCTGACCGCACTGTTCACCGGCTTCGACGTCGTATTCCAGCGCGGCTTCGACAAGCCGCCTTCCTACTACGAGCAGATCTGTTCGATCGTGCGCTCGACCAGCCGCCAGACCACCTATCCGTGGCTCGGCCGCACCACGCGCTTTCGCGAATGGCTGGGCGATCGCGTCGTCCAGGCGCTCGAAGCCCACACCTACACGATCGTCAACCGCAACTTCGAGGACACCATCTCGATCGATCGCAACGATATCGAGGACGACACCTACGGCGTCTACGAGCCGATCATCGAGCAGCTCGGATGGGACACCAAGGTCCATCCCGACATGCTGCTCTTCCAGATGATCAAGAACGCCGTCGCCACGCCCTCTAGCGTGCTCGGCTACGACGGCCAGCCGTTCTTCGGCGCGACCCATCCAGTCGGGCCCGCCGGCCGTCCCGACGCGGATTCGAGCGCGGCGAATATCAACAGCAGCGGCACCGGCTCCTACTGGTTCCTTATCGACGCCTCGCGCGCGATCCGTCCGTTCATCTTCCAGCTCAGGCGCGAGTACGCGGTGACCCGCATGACCTCGCTCACCGATGAGGGGGTCTTCAACCGCCGCGAGTTCCGCTACGGAGTGGACGGCCGCGCCAACACCGGTGTGGGACTGTGGCAGCTTGCCTACGCGAGCAACACGGATCTTTCCAACCCGGCCAACTACGGCGCCGCGCGGGCCGCGATGCGCTCGTTCAAGACCGACGGCGGTTCGCCGTTCGGATCGCTGTCGAGCCGAAAGGGCGTGTACCTGCTGGTGCCGCCGTCGCTCGAAGAGACCGCCCGCCAGCTTCTCAACTCCGAGTTCATGGCCGGCGCGGGCGCGAGCGCATCCGTCGCGACGACCAACATCTGGAAGAACAGCGCCGACCTGATAGTCAGCGAGTACCTGACCTGAAGCCGGTCCGCATGAAGCTTCCCCTCCCCGATGATACGTGTGCCCCCGGCTCTCTTCCCGCGCGCAAGAGAGCGGGGGCCCGCCGGGGCGAGGCGCTGTCGGCCCGCAACAGGGTGTGAGGTTTGTCGATGAGTTACGCGGCTCCCCAGGACATGATCAACCGCTATCCGAATCGCGATCTCGTGCAACTCACGAACGACGATCCGACCGTCACCACGGTCAACACCACGACGCTTCAGCAGGTGCTCAACGACGCCTCGGCCGAGATCGACGGTTACCTGGGCGGGCGCTTCACGCTTCCGCTTACCGATCCGCCCGAGGTCTTGAACCGCGTCGCCAGCGACATCGCGATGTACCGTCTGCAGGCGCTGAGACCGCTTCACGACGTATCCGACGCGCGCCAGCGCTACGAGGACGCGATCGCGATGCTGAGCAAGGTTGCGGCCGGAGAACTCACCCTCGGGATCGCCACCGACGGAAACGAGACCGCGATATCGCCGGCGGCCGAGGCCGTCGAGGGGCCCGAGCGCGTCTTCAGCCGCGACACTTTGAAGGGATTCTGAGCGCGACGCGCTCGCGGCCAAGGAACAGATGGCAACTTCGCTTGACACGCCCTGGGCGGGCCAGCAGTTCTCGCCGCCGACGCCGCTCGATATCGAGACGCTCGAATCGGCGATCGTCGTCCAGCTTTCCTCGCAGATAAGCGCGATCGAAGTCGTGCATTTTCCCGACGAGCCCAAGGCCTACCGCATGACCCATCCGGTGGGTTCGGCGCTCGTCACCTACCGCGGCGCGACCTACGGCGACCTGCTCGATTCGGACGCGATTATCCAGGAGCGCCGGCTCGAATTCGACGTGACGCTGCTCGTGCGCGACCTCGGATGGGGCGTCGGGT
>JAKAVX010000275.1 GCA_021827465.1 Deltaproteobacteria bacterium
CTGCTGCGGATCGGGAGGCAGGAATATTGGCTCGCCTAGGCGCGCGCGGAAGGTTTCGATCCCTCCGGCGAGGTTCACCCGTTCGAGCACGTGGAGATGCGCCTCGTTCAGCATCATGCGGTGCCGTTCGTCGAGATAGATGAGCCCGGCGTCGAACGCGCGGTGGTGCGTCGGAGCCAATGCGATGCCGTTGCGGACGTGGTCGGAACTGCCGGGAGCGCCTACGGGTAGGATGTGGGCCGCATCCACGAGGCGAAGCTGGACGCGGGTGACGGCGCAGCGGGAGCCATAAGCGAACAACACTCTTTGCCGGAAAGCGGCATAACGGGTTAGGCGGCTCACTTCGCTGACGACCCGCTGGCGCTCGGTCGATAAGGATTCCATCTCCCGCTGCGGCGGTGGCTCATGCGGACGAACAGCCTGATTCAACAGGCGGAACACATTTGCGTCGCGCCCGTAGCGATGAAGCAACTGCGCGTTCGTTGCATAGGCCATAAACATATCGGACCGGATACCGACAGCGATTTCGTCGTTGCTCTTGCGGTGGAAGCTGAGGCCCTCTGTTTCAGCGCGGCACAATTCCTGCCGGTCGATCTGTACGGAAGGCGAGCCGGTCGTGAATTCCCGGTGCCTCTGAAGGTCGAAGCCTGCAAAAAGGTTCAGATCAGGTTCATAGCCGATAAGCACGGTAGGGCCGTCCGTCCCGAGCTCGAGCGGCGACGCGACCGAGGTCATCTGGATGCGGTACTCGTTTTGCAGATTGACGCGGCCTCCGAAGGTGAGCGTCCAAATGTAAGCCGTGACCGCCAGCGGGGCATTCGGTCCTGCCACGATAAAGCGGCGCGGGTTGTTTCGGACCGGCGAAGCGAGTTGCCCTGTGTAGCCAGAGTCGGCAAGCGCGTTCGCGATTGCTGCGACCAATTCGGCAGCGGGAAGGGCTGGCATTCTTATCTCCTACGGCCTTCCCGCCCTTGCGTGTGCGGGTCTCATGGGCGGTTCCGTCAAATGAAAATCCTCGCTGTCTTCAAAGTGTTCTTCGCGACCGTGGCCGTTCGTTGATGCGGCATGGCCATTGGTCTCGCTGGCGGATGCTGCGCGTTTCGCCTTCGCGGGCGACTGGCGTTTCTTTCCTCCGTCCTGTGGCAGCGGGTCGCCGGTATAGCCGTTCCAGAGAATGCCGGGGCGCGGCATACGGTAGTAGTTGGCATCATCCTTCGCGTCCGCCAGAGGCTTTGCCGATTCCTTCGGATCGCGGACGAAGCGCCCGAGAGCCGCCTCACAGTATCCTTCCAAGAGCTCGATGCAGGTCCACGAGCGGTCGAGCCGCTCGCAAACTTCGCCGGTCACGCAACTGCCGCCAAACGGATCGACAACAACGTCACCGGGGTCCGTCAGCATGCGGATAAAATACTCGGGCAGCTCCGCCGGGTAGCGCGCCGGGTGCGGCCTGAGGCCATGTTCCTCGCAATAGCGCAGATAAAAGCTGTTGCTTTCCGTGTTCGGAATGGCGATTAGGTTCGGCGGGATCGCCGCGCCATTGTCGATGGAAAACTTCTCGCTGATGTCGTGGCCGGAGGGCCGCTTCTTTGCCCTGTATCCCTTTTCGAGAAGGTCACGCATGCTCGGACTGTAAGGCTGGAGAACACGGCGATTGCTAGCTTTCGGCCACGGCGTCTTGGAAAGCCACCAGACGGTGTTGATGGCATCCTTGACGCGAACGCGCCGCACCGTCACCCACTCGGCGGGCGTCGGCAGTTTCGACGGATTCCACCAGTAAAAATCCTGAGCGAGATGGAACCCGAATTCCTCACACAGCATAATCAGCAGCTTGAAGTGATAAAGGCTGCGTGTCGGATAGCCCTTGTTCCACGCGCCACCGATGTCGATGACGAGGCTCCCGGTGTTTTTGAGGACCCGGCTGAATTGTTCGCCGAAGGGCCGGAACCATTCGACGTAGTCGTGCGCCTCGACATTGCCATAATCTTTTTTGCGAACCAATCCAAAAGGCGGGCTGGTCACAATCAAATCGACACTCGCATCGGCATAAGTTCCGAGAACGTCGAGGCTGTCTGCGTTGACGATCTTTCCGCGCGGCGTCTTATGAAACACCTTTAACGTTCGTGTGGGGCGAGGGGGCATTAGTCGCGTCCATTTCCTAGTTCGAGTTTCTTGAGGTCCATTGCATGGCGCGCCTCGCGCATGAGCACATCGACGATGGCCGATGCCCGTGAGTTAATGAGATCGAGGTCGCCGCCGTCCACCATCACAATGCAAAGGTTGGAATCTGCCATGATCTTATTGGCGTAGCGCCGCGCCTCCGGCCCGATGTCGCCGGTCGATACGATCACAATGACGTTGCTTTTGAGGAAGTGCGTCAAGCCGACTTCCTTTGCCACGTCATCAAGCGAAACGCGGCTGGTGTTCTTGCATTGAACTTGCCAGCGTGAAAACACGAGGCGGGCGGACTCGAAGATCAAGTCCACTTCGGCCCCACCGGTCGCGGATGCGCGGAGCCGGGTTGCGACATAGGTTATGTCGAGAAACCGCATGAGCTTGAAAGCGAGCGCCTCTAGGGCGAGGCCCGCGACATAACGGTCGGAGGATTTCAGATCTGCAAGGATTGTTTCGAGCGGTCTTTTCAGAAGGTCGAGCAGCTTCGGGTCCGTTTGATCTTTCAGCTGGTCGAGCAGGGGGCCTATAAGGCCATTGATGAGCTTCTCGGTCGGTGAGACCTGGAAGGGTTTTGCGCCGCGCCCCGTCGTCGTTTTCTCCGCCGTGATGTATCCGGCTTCGACGAGCGCGTTCAACACAAGCTTAGGCAGGCTCTTTTCGGGAAAGCGGACGCCGTAGGTGGCAGCAGCGAGGCGCGCGATCTCGTTCGCCGGTTGGGGGGTGGTTACGGCGGTGTTGGCGAGCGCACGGAGAAAGGCCCGCTGCTCAGCGGTGAAGCGGGCGAGGATTTCAAAGCCGTCGGGATCGGCTCCGAGCACTTCCTGCAAACGTATCGTGTCGATCTGCCAGCGGGAACCGACGAACACCCCGGCTTTCGCAAGCCACAGGCGCATAATGCTCGGGTGCTTGCCGCCCGGCGGATAGTGGACGCCGCGCTCCGCCAGGCCTTCTCGAAGCGTCGTTAGATTGACTTCTTCACCGGCGGAGGTCATGTCCTGGATGCACTGAACCATCAGCATCCCGCTGAGATTGAGAAGAATATGGCGTGCCAGATCGCCGTACAGTGTCGCTTCGTCCTGGCGCACGTCGTATAGGTGGCGTCCGAAGTCGGTGAATTTTCCCGCGCGCTCGATGATGCTGTAAGCGATCAGGCCGAGCTTGCAGTTGTTGGCGAGCTTTCCCCGGTTGTACGAGGCTTCCTCTCCCTGCCGCCCCTCGGCGTGTGACGAGAAATAGCGGTCGAGAATTGCGGCTTCAAGCGCGTGCCAATCCTCCTGATTGGCCGCGACGATCTCAAGCAGATCGGGCAACTCGATTTGAGATGGCGAGAATTCGCTCCCGAAGGGAAGATCACTGCGTTGCATGATCCTCCTCTCCAAACTGGCGGCTGCGAGCTTCCCGGCGCAGGGGCAGTTGCATCTGTTCGACGCGATAGCGGGCGATGAATTCGAGGATGCCCTGACGCCCGAGCCATGAAAGCGACACGTCGTATTTATCGGCCATGGCCGCCAGATCGACGAATTCGCTATCCGTTAGGGTGACTGCGATGCGATGCTTCGTAGTGGGCATGGCCGGTGCGATCCTCTGCTGCAGGGTGTATCAAGGTGCAACACCTTACGACACTCTGCAACATCTATTATTGGTCCTTGCCGAACCTAACGCCAGCCAAGAAAACACAAATTTTTTGTGGGAATTCCGGTACGAAACCGGCCCGCCTGAATAGGGACGGCAACTCGCCGCCGTCGTTTGGATCTTCCGGATTCTCCAGGTCCCTCACCTCGACAAAATCGCCAGGCTCCGGCGATTGCAATTGCCGCACAGGACGCTTGGAAATCCGTACACTCCTGATCTTCTGCTTCAGCATCTTCCGGACTGCTGCCTCGACTTCCGGCTGAGCCCTCGCGCGCATGAATGCGTCGCAATCCTTCGGATTCACACCCGTGCCAAAATACTTGCTCAGGATCGACAGTTTTTTGTCCAGATTGTCGAGGGTCTGACCGACGACTTTTTCGTCTCCGAGCGTGGTCCCGAATAGGACCAACTGACGGAGCTCACCGAGCCATTGCCAGACAGCGGGACCTCGCTCTATTCAACAGAAGTAAAGCGGAGCGGCCTCTTCGTAATCACGCGTGGACGTGCAGAGTTGATTGAGATCGTGAAAGTATCGCTTGGTCGTCTTGAACACGGCCTCGAACGCAAAAGTCGGATCGCCGGACGGAGAATGGGGTCAGGTCGCCTGCGCGCGTACTGCTCACGAAATGCCTTGGCGGCGCATACCCTCGCGCGAGCGCACACATGCGCGATACGTGTTGCAGTCCCGCAAGAGCTTTCCGCCTTGGGCGCTTCCGTCAAAGCGTAAACCACCTTCAAGCCAATCCTCCTGCAAATGGCCTTAGATGGCCGCCACTGGTCCGCCAGCAGCCGATTGACCGCATCCGGGCGGACCCCAAGAAATCCGGTTGCCTCTGCCACGGATTTCCCTTGCAGCCGTTCCCTCAGCAGAATGGGAAACTGCGCCGGGTCCATGGTCTGTTCCTTGACCGGCGAGAGCGGCTTGCCGGTCGCCTCTACGATTCTCTGCGCTGGATCGATTTGAAGCTGTTTCATCAAGTTCCTTCCAGGCCGCCGGATTTCAGCCGGTACCAA
>JAKAVX010000276.1:0-2331 GCA_021827465.1 Deltaproteobacteria bacterium
GTAGACGCTGATACAGTTCGTTGAGCAAGGGGCTAATCTGCGCAAGCCGCTCATCAATGATTTCCGCACTCACACGCCTGACAGATCGCTCGATTTCGCGGGCTGCTGTGACGGCATTCTGCGACTGGCTGACCGCTTGCGCCAGTTTCTCGATTTCAGCGCGCAGCGCAGCGATGTTGCCTTCGATCAACGACATCCGCGGAGCTGCTTGCGATGAATCCAACACCAACAGTGCGCGCTCAAGATCGATCAAGCGGTCCCGTTCGGAAGCTACGGCTTGCTCCAGGCGTTCAGGGCTTTGGATATAGCTGTAATCCAGCCCCCACTGGCTATAGTAGTCGACGTGCGCCGCTTCTTGCTCGCGTAAACGTCGCAGTTCTTCCGCATGCCTTTGAACCACGGCGGCGGCTTCCTGGAGCGGTAGGCCTAGTTTCCGTGCGTTCTCCCTAGCGCTCGCAAGACTCTCTCGAGCGGCCTGAACGCCGGACGCAAGTGACGCGACCCTTCGGCGTGCTGCGGCTACACCTGCAGCAAACTCCTCCGAAGTTCGGTGAGCTGCGCATAGCGGGCAGCGATCGTCGTGCAGGCCGAGGCGCTCCCCGTGCTCGGCCAAAAGGGCCAGCGAAGCTGCGACCGCGTCCATGTCTTCTTCGCGTGCGAGGCGTTGCTCGGCGTCCGTGACCGCTTGCTGCGCGGCTTCATGCTCGCGCTGCGCCACCTCGTGCGTAGCGGCCGCAGCCGTACGGGCGGCAACAGCCTCCGGCGTATTATAGGCTGCTTGTGCCGCGGCCACCTCCCGCCCGAGTTGAACGGCTTCGCCCATGCGGCTCAGTTTGGCCCGTCCGTTCGCGAGAGCGTTCCGCCCAGCAATCAGTTGCGTGGTCAGCTCCGGCGGCGCATCGGGTGCCGCAGCAGAGACAACTCGCAGGGCCGAGGAGACATCGCCTGAGCGGCTCAGGGCAGCTTGCGTTTCCGACCGCTGCGTGAGCCGATCGGCTAGGCGCACCCGAGCGGCCTCGTAGGCCGCTTCGTCTTTAGAATGAGCGGCCTCGGCGGCCGCGACCACTTCTTTGGCTCTGCTACCTGCTTCGGACCCTTCCAATGCGCCAAGCGCCGCGCGGACCAGGTCGAAGCGCTCCGTTTCGGTAAGGTCCAAGCTGAGTGCAGCGATCCACTCATCGCGGATGATCGAGGTGCGTGTGAGCTGCCTGAGCGCATCGTCAGGCGCAGGCCGGTGACACAGCGCTGCTTGAATCTCTTCCGGTGACCGATCAGACCCGGCCTCGCGCGTCCGTGTGATCGTGAAAGGCATACCGTCGTCATCAACGAACGATGCGGTAACGTAGTGGGCTTTCGGCACACCTTCGCCGCGCCACCAAAGGTAATCGCTGAGGCTTTCCTTGGCGGCTTTTTCGACGACATATTTGTCGATGGAGCCTGTGATCGCGAACTCGACAGCATCGCACAGCGTGCTCTTTCCTACACCGTTGCGGCCGGTGATGACGGTGAAGCCGCGCCCGAAGTTTATCCGGACGACGTCCCTGAACCCGCGGAACCCGCATACCTCGACGAAATCGAGCCTCATGATGTTGCTCCTAAGATGCGAGCGACTTCCGCCGGCTTGGCCCCATTGAGGAAGGCCGTGACAGCATCCGGGGGGATGTCCTTGAGCCTGGTGCGGAGTCTTGTTTCGAAGTTGGAGGCGCCGAGTAGCGGTTTCGATCGGATGGATAGCAGCGATAGCAAAGCCTTCTCGACGTCGTCGGCCGTCTTGATTGAGGTTCTGGCAATCTTCCGGGTCAGTGAGAAGTCTTCTTCGATCCGCTCGATTTCGCGTCCTCTGCGCAAGTCGGAATCCTGCGTCAGGAAGAGGGAATAGACGTTCCAGGCCTTTGCACCGGCGCTGCGCAGGGACGCCGCATGCCGAGCCAGCACGATCTGCTGGCTTTCCTTCCAGGAGCAGAGAAGGGCATCTGCGGTATCGAAGACGTGCACGAAGCCCATCAGCGCCGCATTCTCAAAACACGTCACGGGCCCGGCCGAGCCTGTCCATGTCCAAGTGTCGTACTGGGCATCACGAAGAAGGATTTCGGATTGCGTGTAGATGTCCATCAGATGCCCAACGCAGCTCTTGCCCCAGCGAGGTCGTACCACTCGCCACCAGGGTCGGGACGGATCACGTCGCCGGCCCGACCGCTGCGCACGACGTTGTCGGGCACGCCCAGATCGGTCGCGCCGACTGCCACGACAATGTCGGCCTCTATCGCGGCCGGCGGTTCGACAAACCTCCCGCGAAGCGTGCCAAGCACGGACTGGGCTCCGTTGACGACG
>JAKAVX010000276.1:2341-4808 GCA_021827465.1 Deltaproteobacteria bacterium
TAACCGTCGGAGCGCTGCACAGCCCCAGCCTGACGAAGCAGCAAATGGAAGAAACCGAGCGCTTCAGGATTTGCCGGACGCAGGAGCATCGCTGGCTCCGCAGCCGAGACGCCTTCCGCATCCCGCCTCAGACCATAAAGCGCCTCGCTGTCGAAGTTGCCCACCTCCAGCCAAGCGGGATCGCATTCGACTCCTGTGGCCTGCTCGAAGGCGGCCCGTCCGGCGTTCAGGACCTGACGAAGGTAATTCGACGAGAAAGCCCTTCGCAACTCGTCGAGCGCCGCGGCTCCGGATTCTTGGACATGTTCAAACGTTACGTTCTGGGCGTGCGCAATTTGCCAAAGCTGCGGGGCCTTTTGCTCAAGTGCGTCCGTCGCTGACAGGTCGATAACGGTTACGGATAGCGGTTGCACATCGATCAGCGCTTCACCAATCACCGCGTTGAGGTACTCCCAATCCGACCAGAAACCGACGACGAGAAGATCCTTCTGTCGAAGATTGGCGGCCATCCAGACCTTGCTGCGGGCGATGCGCGCTGAAATCGTCGGATCATCGAGCTGCGACGGCGCCCAGACCGTGGCTGGACGATCGCGGTGGAAGCAGCCGTGAAACTTCAGCAACGGCGCCTGGCGGACGGCGTCGGCGGTGGCTTCATCTCCGTCCAGAGACCCGCGAAAGTCGGCGCCGTAGTCCCAGGCTCGTCTCTCGATGAGCGTGTCGTAGTTGCTCGATATGCCGGCTACGGCGGCGCGCGTGATGAGAAAATCCGCTATGGCGGCGTGACCCGTGTTCGAAGGCCGAACGAAGGCTGGCCAGGGCACGAGGTGTTCGATGAAAATCGATTGTAGCATGTTGAGGCCTGCAAAGTGTTCGGCGAGAGCCTCAAGGTTCTCCCGAAGGGCGACGTCGCAATCCGGGTCTGACTCGAGGCGATATTTGTCGAAGCAGCGCTCGGCGACTGTGCGGGCAGACGAGAGGCTGCTGGGGGGCGCCATGGAGAGGCCTGCGCCGCAGACCACCAGAAGGCGACCCGCGTTCATGGATGCCAATAGCCGAGCGATCGTCTGCGGCGTCACGCAACCCTCCGTCTATCGCTAGCGCGCCGATCAGATGCTTTCGCGGCCGGTTGGCTGACGTCGCCGAGATCCGGAGACTCCAGGACGTAGCCTCGCCCGCGGACGAATTCAACGAGATCGTCAATCAAGCGCAGATCAATGACGCGTATCGAGATAATGAATCCCTCCGAGAATTAGCCGCGTGCTATGCATTTATTCTTTCCTGTATTGCTGCGATCTTCGCAAGTATGTCGTCGAAGGATAGCGACGTCTTATCGAACATCATCGGCGCCATGGCCCGGTAGTCGGCGCGCAAATCTTTGATCCGCGCCTCGTCGGGCATCAGCCGCAGCGTGCCTGGCTGGGCGGTGTCATAGCTGGCCCAGCCGGAACGGAAGAAGGTCTCCTTGTGCTTGGCCACCTGCGCCAGCAGATCGAAGTCGGACGCGGCGGCTTGGCCCTCGGCCGTGTCGAGGAGCATGGCGAGGTCGTAGTAGTGCCGCGAGAAATATTGTGGCGTGGGCGAGTCGGCCGGGCGGTGCGCCTCCGCATGAAGAGCGGTCGCTTTTTCCCAGAATGTGCGCCGCGCTGACAGTACGGTCACGTTGGTATCAGGATGCTCGAAGAAGTCGGGATAGTCGTCGGCCGCATAAGGGCGAATGACCTTCTCCTCGGTAGGCCAGGGATCGCCGCGTGCGCCGAGTTCGAGCTTCACGCGGGGCGTGATGTAGGCCATGCCCTCATATTCGGCCGCCGGCAATGCTGTCGGATAATGGAAGTTGACCGTCTGGGCGTCACCCGCGTCGATCTCCAGCGTCCACTCGCTGTTGGCTGGCTCGCCAAGCTGTTCGACGATCGCGGCGCGGAGCGCCGGGAGAAGTTTCTCGGCGATGTGACGCCCGACGTCGCCGACCAAATCGTCGATCAGCCGGGCCGCCTGCTTCTTGCTGATCCCTTCCTTCTCGGGATCGCGGTCGCCGGTATAACCGAGTTCTGCACGGTCGAACGACAGATCGATGTCTTCGGAAAAGCGGCGTATCGCGCCGAATGCCTTGGAGAGCGACGTCCCGCCTTTGAAGACGAGAGACGCCGTTGTGCCTTTGGGTAGACCGAACAGGCGCCTCAAGCTCCAGCAGACCCAGAAGTCCTTTTCGATGATCGTGTCGGAGACGCCATGACTGGCGCCCGTCTCCCCGAAAAGGGCGGCGCGATCGTCGGCAGGAAGCAGGGCAACCTTATCCATCGATATCGGCTGCCGCTGCGTTGGCGATCGAGACAAGTGTCGGCCGCATCCAGGCAGGCGCCTGAACGGCTGTCGAGGCCAGCGTCTTCTTGTCGTTGGCCGAAAGCCGCCGCGCGGCGACCTGTGCGACGTCCGCCGCGCGCACGGGGCCGATATCGATGGATAAGGT
>JAKAVX010000277.1 GCA_021827465.1 Deltaproteobacteria bacterium
GCCGGCCGCTGCGGCTATCGAGGCGGCGCGCATTCGGCTGCGTCCGATCATCATGACCGCGCTCGCGATGATCCTCGGGATGCTGCCGATGGCGTTGGCGCTCGGGGCCGGTTCGGAGCAGAATGCGCCGCTCGGACGTGCGGTTATCGGCGGGCTATTCTTTGCAACCTTGATGACGCTGTTCGTGGTCCCGGCCGTGTATTCGATCTTCAGCCGCCATCTGAGGGGCAAGCGCGAGCGCGACGCTGAAATCGAAGCGATCACGATGCCCGGCGCCTGAGCCCCATACCACCAGGAGATTGAGATGCAAGTCAGCGACGATCCTATGACCTACGAGCCTCGGCGTTCCGGTCCTCGCTACGTCATAGGGTGGGTGTGCGCACTGTTGCTCACGGTCGCCGCCAGCGGCGGCCTGGTTCTGGCCCGCGAAAGCCGGCTCGCCGCCGAGAGAAAGCAAATCGATGCGGCGCTTGCCCTCGGCCCGCGAGTGCTGGTCACTCCGGTCACGCGCTCGCCGCGCGCCCGCGCCATAAGCCTTCCCGCCACCGTTCGCGGCTATATCGAGACGCCCATCTACGCAAAGATTCCCGGCTACCTGAAGACCATACGGGTCGACAAGGGCGACCGAGTGCGCAAAGGAGAAGTGATCGCGATTCTGGAATCGCCCGAAACCGACAAACAGGTCTCCGACGCGCGGGCCAATTACTGGCTGCAGAAGGTCACCGACGACCGCAACCAGGTCCTCGCGCGCGAAGGCGTGATTCCCCAGCAGACCGCCGACGATTCGCATGCCGCGATGCTGCAGGCGCGCGACTCGTACGAGCAGTTGCGCGCGATGCAGGCCTACGAGGTCGTCCGCGCCCCATACGACGGCGTGGTTACCGCGCGCTACGTCGATCCCGGCGCGCTGATTCCGCAGGTCACTTCGCCGTCGAGTGGTGCAACGCCGATCATCTCGATGGCGACGCTTGAGCCGGTGCGCGTTTATGCCGACGTGCCGCAGAATCTCGCTCCATTCATTCGCGACGGCGATCCTGCGGTCCTGACCGTTGCCGATTATCCGCGCCGCGCGTTCGAGGGAACCGTGACGCGCCATCCCCACGCCCTCGTCACTGACACGCGCACGATGCTGGTCGAAGTGGACCTGCCCAACAAGGACTTCGCGCTTTATCCCGGGATGTACGGAACGCTGAAGCTCAAGGTCGCCGTCCCGCCCGGCGTGCCGATGGTCCCGGACGACGCGCTGGTGTTCCGGGGCGGTAAGGTTTACGTGCCCGTGGTCGAGGGTAATCACCTGCGTCTGGCGCCGGTTACCCTCGGATACGATAACGGCCTCGAAGTCGAGATCAGAAGCGGTATTTCCGATAACGCAATCGTCGCGGTGAATGTAGGACAGACCGCTCGCGACGGCGAACCCGTTCGGCCGATGAAGCTGACTTCGTACCGGTAAGCTCGCTCATCCCAATCTCGACCACAATCCGACCGCGCATCCGTGTGCTGGACGGAGTCGTCACATAGCGACACGGGCGGCTTTTACACTCTCAAAACGACAGCTAACGAGAATGCTTCGATCTTTTTCTATTTCAATAGCGCGCACCTTTTGGCATTTTCATGAAGTCGTGGCAAACTACCGCCGGGTCGATAAAGCCGGTTCGCTCGTTTCGCGCGGCGCAACAGTTTTTGCTTGACATGGCGCCGTGAAAGCTGATGTGTCTCGGGATCGGGGAAACGGTTTCCCCGCGTTGGGGAATTGTGTAAGCCCCGGCGCGATCAATCCAGGCTAAACCCAGGGGGTTTTAAGGCAGATGGAACTCAAAGAGGTAATCGGTCGGCGGCGAACGATCCGCTACTTCCAGTCGTGGCGTCCGGTCGAGCGTGAGAAGATCCAGGTCATGCTCGAGGCCGCCCGGCGCGCGTCGTGCGCGGTCAACGCCACCTTTCTAAAGGCAATCGTGGTCGATCGCAACAAGCTCGACCAGGCGACGGTCGACGCGATGAAGACCCCGGTGTCCGCGCTCAATATCGAGCTCGCCCCGGTCCACATCTACACCTACGTCGATTTCGGCGCGTACGTCGGAGCACAGGGCCGCCTGAAGAAGCTGGTCGATGTCGGCGCGCTCAACGCGACCCATGGATGGAGCCACAAGTTCGTTGACGAATTTGTTTGGCCCAACATCCTGAAGCCCCTCGCCGAAAGCCCGAATCAGGCTTCGGTGGCTGCCGCCGCCGGGTCGGACGCCGGTATCGCGATCTGCCAGGCGATGCTGGCAGGCGTGGAGCAGGGACTTGGTGTGTGTCTGTCGGCCTTCGTGCCCGAACCGATCAAGAAGGTGATTAACCCGCCCGACCATTGGATGCCGCTGTGGGCTCTGCTGGTCGGATACCCGGCCGAGTCGTGGGAAGGGGGTGGTCAGCGTCCGCGTCCGCCGCTGGAAGAGCAGTTCTTCGAGGGTAAATACGGCGTTGGCTTCAAACCTGATCCCAAGGTCACGGAGGAGCTCAAGGTGGCGAAGATGATTCAGGATCCCGCTCCGCTCCCGTGGCGCAAGGACGAAATCAAGGCGCTTGCGCGCATGTTCGGCCTTCCTGAGTGAGAAAGATCAATCCATTCGAGGCGGCGGGCCAACCGCCGCCTCGAAAATTATTTGCCTCCCACAGTTTTTTCTATGGCGAAACCTGACAAACCACTCGAAAGTTACGCGTCGGTCCAGACCTGGTTCAAAAGCCTGCAAGAGCAGTCCGGCGTCGATAATCCCGCTGCCGACCCTTCCCGCCTGCAGATTCTCGGGCAGTTCTGCGATTATGCCGAGCTGGACCCCGACGAGGCGGTCAATGCCTGCCTTCTTATCAAAGAGGGTCGCGACACCAAGATCAGCATCAAGGGCCGGCGTCGGATGGTCGATCTGATCGCGGACTTTCAGGCGCATGGCGAAGCTTCGGACTCGCGCGAGCGTGCCAAGCGCGGCAACACGGTGCGCAGCTTCCTCATTCACAACGGCATCCTGCTCCAATCCGGCATCCAGGTATGAACGGTTCCGGCGGAGACTTTTTCGGCGTCGGATGGCTCGATGAGAGCCGCTGGTGGCGCGTTTGGATACAACCGCGCCGCTTCGGCGGATCCGAATCGAGTATCCTGAAAAGACCTCGCAGGGCCTTCTCGCGCGGATAGGGCAAGGTGATTTGCAAACTCCCGAGCGCTGGAGTTGCGCTACGCGTGCGTGTGGCATGTTTGATGCTGTCTGAGCGCGCCGGGCATCGCGTATCAACCAGCGTACTCAAAAGATCGTGGGAAGAAGCTGAATGGCGGAGCGGTTCGACGTCGCAATTGTAGGGGCCGGCCCGGGCGCCTCGATGGCAGCCTACGTGCTCGCCAAGGCCGGGCTGGAGGTGGTCGTTTTCGAGCGCGGCGATTATCCCGGTTCGAAAGCGATGTTCGGCGGCGTTCTTTACACCACCGTCTTGAGCCGGTTCTTTCCCGATTTCCTGGAGTCGGGATGCGTCGAGCGCCACGTGGTCGAGAAGCGGTTCTCGATGCTGTCCAAGAGCGATGAACTGTCGCTCGCCTTCAAGTTCCTGAGTTTCGAGCCGCCTTACTACAACCACTCTTTCACCGCTCTTCGCGCGATCTTCGACCGCTACCTTGCCGCCAAGGCCGAGGAAGCCGGCGCCGTCATCATCACGCAGACCGTGGTGGACGAAGCGCTCATGCGCGACGGGCGCGTAACTGGCGTGCGCGTCAGGCGCGAAGGCGGCGAGGTGAACGCGAACGTGGTAATCGCGGCTGACGGCGCGAACTCGCTGATTGCGCAGTCCGCCGGGATGCGCGGCGAGCTGCCGCTTTCAGTGATCCTCGGAGTAAAGGAAGTGGTTTCGCTTCCGCGCCCGGTGATCGAGGATCGTTTCTCGCTCGAAGGCGACGAAGGCGCAGCTTACGAATACTTGGGCGGCGGCGCGGTCAGGGGAACGATGGGCGCGGGCTTCATCTACACCAACCGCGACTCCATCTCGGTCGGCTTGGGTATCCCGCTCGGCGCGCTCGAGCGCGCCGGCGTTCATCCCGATGTGCTGCTCAATGAATTCAAGATGCATCCGGTGATTCGCCGGCTTTTGCGCGGCACCACTCCGGTCGAATACTGCGCGCATCTCATCCCCGAGATGACGCCGCAGAATCTGCCCCGCTTCGTCGGCGACGGAATCATGGTTATCGGCGGCGCGGCCGGGATGGTGAATGCCAATCCGCTGTTTCACGAGGGCACCAACATGGCGATGGCTTCGGGGGTGCTAGCCGCCGAAACCGTCATCCAGGCGCACAAGGCGGGCGATTTTTCCGCCAAGGCGCTCTCGCCCTACGTGACGCGGCTCAAGCAGAGTTTCGTCTGGCAGGATTACGAACGTTATCAACGGCTGACCCGCTTCGCCGACACCCATCCGCAGTTCTTCGGCAAGTATCCGTACGCGATGGCGGAGATGGCGAAGAAGCTGTTCTCCGTGGTTCCCGACGGCGACGGCCTGCAGGTGCCCAAACGCAAGCTGGAACTCGCGGTTGCCGATTATATGCTGGCGGAAATGGGGCTGCTCAGTCTCGGAATGGATTTGCTGGACGTCGCGAAGGCCGCGATGCTGTGATCGAGAGCACACGATGAAAGCAGGCGAACATAGCCAAACTGGCGCGCCGGAGCGGGTCGATATTGCGGAATTCCTCGGCCCGCCGAAGCTTCTCGGCCGGGATGACAAACTCGCGACGCTTGCGATAAAGGTCAACGAGGGAAATCCGCATCTCAAGATAATCGATCAGAAGGTCTGTGTG
>JAKAVX010000278.1 GCA_021827465.1 Deltaproteobacteria bacterium
AACGGTTGGCGTGTTTCCGTACGAGCAATATTTGAAGCGCTTTCCCGCCTACCTCCAGCAGCTCACGATGGAATCGAACGGAAAGCACGTCTCGCTCGGCGGAGCTGCAATCGATTATCAGACCGGACCAATCTTCTGGGGCGAGCCCGGCACCAACGGGCAGCATTCGTTCTACCAATTGATTCACCAGGGCACCAAGCTGATCCCATGCGATTTTATTGGCTTCTATCGCTCGCTGAATCCACTCGGACGCCATCACGATCTGCTCATGGCGAATGCCTTCGCGCAGGCTGAAGCTTTGGCGTTCGGCAAGACTGCTGACGAAGTGCGAGCCGAAGGCACGCCGGATTGGCTGGTACCGCATCGCGTATTCGAGGGCAATCGCCCTTCGACAACTATCCTCGCCGACGCGCTGACGCCCGAGACGCTCGGCAAGCTCGTCGCGCTATACGAACACAGCGTATTCACCCAGGGCACAATTTGGGGAATCGACTCGTTCGATCAATGGGGAGTCGAGCTGGGCAAGGTGCTCGCGCAACGGATCGTTCCGGAGTTGGAAAGCGCCGCCGCGCCGGATCTGAAACACGACAGCTCGACTAATGCGCTGATTGCCGCGTACCGGGCGCATCGCGCGAAATGATTTTCGCGGCTGGCTTACTCACGGCTCGAGCACGCAGGTGTTTATCTCGTCGTGCGCGGTATCGCCGTCGACGGGGTTGAGATGCGGATGGCCGCGCAGAACGCCCCACGAGAAATCCTCTTTGATATAGTAGTTATGCGGTTCGGCCAGAATCTCAACCTTGTCGTTGCTCTCGCCGCCAGCGACTTCGCAGGTCACTTTGCCAGCGGGAATTACAAAAGGATGATATCCGCCCGGACCGATCGCTGCGCTCTGGCCGCCGCAGGTGACATCGGGTCTCAGTAGCGAGCTACCGTATTTGTACGGCCGATAGACGTATATTACCGCGCTGGTCGGGGGGAACTGGACTTTTTGAAAAGATGCTCCCTGCACCGCGCATCCTGACAGGTATATCAATCCGCAATACACTATGCGCGAATATGGTATTCGCCAGCGTAGCGCCGCGAACATCCGCACACGTTTACTCACTGATTTGACGGCGCACCCGCAGTGAGAGGCGCGGCGCTCGAATCTTTCAGCCGGCCTGCGTCGGCGGCCAGTTGCGCATCGATTTTCGCGCGGACGGCAGCTCGTGCCTGATGCTCGAGTTCGATGTGAGTTGGTTCGGACTTGATATTATAGCTCTCAGCGACTCGCGCTCTCGCGGTGTAATAGCCAATTACTTTGTCGCCGTCGGTGATCGACAGGCTCGCGAACGCCGTCACAGTGTATTCTCCGAGCGGCGCGCCGAGATATGTCGCAGGATCGATCGCCGACAGGAACAGCGGTGTGTGACGCTCGCCGTGGGTCAGCTCTTCGCGGTAGGAAAATCCGATCGGCGATTTGTTCGTGAGCGACATCGCGACCGACGGCGGAAGCTCGTCGCTATCGCCCTCCAAGAGCCGTCCGCGAAAGGGCAGGGGCTTGGCTGGCGCCGAATCATAGGATGCGCCCGCGGCTGGCACGTCGACCTTTTCGGTGGCGCATCCGCCGCATGCCATAGCAGCCCCGATAATCAGAAGAATAACGATAGTCAGTAATTTAATCGCGGGGCTTGCGCCGGGCATGCCGCGAAGATGTTCCCGACCGGCCGGCAGGTGCGACCGGCTAACGTGAAGTTCACTGCCGCAAGTGGTTAATCGCAGCTCCACGCGAGACGCTCCGCGCGGAATGGGTCGTCCTCGATCCGGCATTGTTCGCTGAACATCATCGTGGGGCGGCGTTCCACATCGTAGGTGGGCCATCGCGGGAGGCCGGAATGGTTCGGATCCCCGTTGCGCGCGAAAGCCAGCCACGCTTTGCTCATCTTTTCGGATAGCGGGAAGCGCGCGGGCGAATCACCGGCCAGCTTCGAGGTATGAAGCGTGTCGAATACGAAAGGAATCTCGAGCGCGTGCGGCGATTTCAACTTACCCTCGAGCACCGGGGTCTCCCAGGTGAACATATAAACGAACACCGGCGCCGCCGCTTGCGCAACTTTGCGATCGGCGATGACCAGCGACGGGATGCGCATGGCCTGGTCGGTTGCGATTGCGAGTACGATATCGCGCGGTGCGTCGGAAGGACGCGCCTTGCGGTAGGCGGCGATTATCGCGGCCGCGCGTTCGGCTCCAACGCACATCGCAACCCGCGAGTGCATAGCGGCCTCGTCCATCGCTTCGAGCCACGGGGCGAGTCCGAAGAACAGGGTCATTTCGTCCTTATTGGTGCCGATCATCAGTGGAATTCCAGCCGAGATCGCAGGCGCGGCGGGTGCGAATGGACCTTGCGGCAGATGCGTTCCGTCAACGACGGGATTGAATCCAACCCGGCGCCGGTTCGCGAACGACATCATGCTGACTTTCTTGAGCACCGCGGCCTGCGCCTGCGCAAGGCGTTCGGCGGAAATCGAACGCAACTCGGCGGTCTGGGATGGAGAAAGACCGAGCTCGCCTAAAAGCTGGCGGGCGGTTTCGCTGGCGTCGGCGCGGCTCGCCATTTCGACCGCAGGGCCGCTCTGGATAATCGCCTTATGAAACAAGCCACGGGCCTCCGGCATCGCCATCAGCACGCAGACCTTGGCGCCGCCGCCCGATTCGCCGAAGATCGTGACGTTATCGGGATCACCGCCGAAGTTCGCGATATTGTCGCGCACCCACTTAAGCGCCGCGACGATATCGAGCATCCCCGCGACACCAGCCGATTCGAACTCCCGGCCGGCAATATCCTCAAGATGCAGGTAGCCGAAGGCTCCGAGCCGGTGGTTAATCGTCACAACGACCACGTCGCCCTTCGCGGCGAGATTAGTGCCGTCATACCACGGCGACGAGCCCGAACCTGCGATGAATGCGCCGCCATGGCACCAGAACATCACCGGCCGCTTGCGGCCGTCGGAAAGCGCCGGCGTCCAGACGTTGAGAAACAGACAATCTTCGTTCATCGGCATCGGTTCGGCCATCACGAATAGTTTGAGCAGCGCAGGCGGTAACGCGAAGGCGTTGTCATCCTGCATCGCGCGAGCGCCGTATGCGAGCGCATCGCGCACGCCGCTCCACGGCGCGACGCTATGCGGAGGCCTGAAACGGCGCGCGCCAATCGGCGGCGCGGCATACGGAATTCCTTTGAATATGTTAACGCCGCGTTCTACGGCGCCGCGAATCTTTCCCGCAGCCGTATCGGCAATCACTGCTTCCGCCATCGATCGTACTCCCTGTTACGAGGTCATATCGCGAGCTTAGCGAATCTTGCGCCTCAGGTGCGAGAGATTTCCAATCGGAACCTCAGCCGCCTTGCGCTTTGAGCCGATCGCGCGCGAGGCTGAAGATGTGCCAGTTTCCGGTGGTCCAGGTGAGCGTCAATTTGCACGCGCTGATCTTCCATCCGGCCGGCGTGCGGATGAAATGATTGGTGTAGTAGCCGCCCATGGTTTGCGTGCTGTCGCCCTTGTCGTTGGGTAGATAGTGCTGCGCCTGCACATGCGCGACGCATTTCGCGCGGTCGCCTTCGACGGTGATCACGTGATTGGTGATCATGTGCTGGGTCGCGGCGAGTCCGCTGACGGTTTTGCGCGCCGATTCGGTCCATCGGTCGGCGCTGACCGTGCGTGGCGCGCCGCCAAACAGTGAAGTGAAGTCCACTTCGATCTCATCGGCAAAGCACGATCGAAAGATGCTCCAATCGCGAAAATCCAAGCCCGTTGCGTATCGCAACTGTACGTCGCTTATCTCGGCGCGATCGATCAGCAGCTTGATCCTTGCGTCGTCCATCTGCGGCCTCCGGAATTTAGCATTTGAACCAACATACACCCGACGCCCGCAAATGCACGCGGATTACCGGCGGGAACTCGTCAGTCCGAGAGCCGCGCGCAGCTTGGGCTTGAGCACGTGCACGAGCTCGGATTCCCAGCAAATGTAGTTGTCGGGCACATCGAGTACGACGACCTTTTGTGCGTGCGCGTCACCGAAGCGTTCGACGATATAACGGCGATGGGCTTCTTCCATCACGCAAATCACGTCGGCCTCTTCGATCAGTTCAGAATTAACGGGGTTCTTGGCCCACGGCTCGGTGCCGGCCGAAGTCACCCACATCGGCGCGCACATCTCCGCGAGCAGCATCGCGGCGGTCGGGCTGCGGTCTTTGTTGCCTGTGCAGACCATCAGGACTTTCTTCATGACGGAAGTATGTTAGCAGAGCGAAATTGCGGCGGTCGATACGCGGAGTGGCGCGCGGTCGCAGGGCTACGCGGATCGCGCCGCGTCCTACGCCGGTTTTGGAGCGGTGGCCCACTGGAGCGAGTACACACGATGCGTTCCAGACAGGCCTTTGAGTTTGAGTTCGCGGCCTTCGTCGAAGCGCAGGTCTCCGGAGCTTTCGGTAAGGTCTTTGACGATCGCCGAAACGAGGATCTCGCCGGGGCGCGCCTGCGCGCCAATTCGAGCGGCAACAATGACGTTCTTGCCGAAAAAATCGCTGGTCTCCTTAATCGTTTCGCCGGTATGCGCGCCAATCGAGACGCGCAAAGGCGCGTCGGGATGCGCTGCGGAATACGCGGCGCATTCGCGTTGGATCGCAAGCGCGCAATTGAGCGCGCGGCGTGCGCTTGGAAAGGCGATCATGAAACCGTCGCCCATCGATTTCACTTCGAAGCCCTGATGCGCGCTTATTTGAGCGCGGATTAGCGCGTTATGCTCCCGCAGCCATT
>JAKAVX010000279.1 GCA_021827465.1 Deltaproteobacteria bacterium
AACGCCTTCACGCCCTCTTTGAAGTCCTCCGACTGCGTCATCATCGTCATCGAGGCGTCGTCTTCCTTAATCGCGGTGGCAAGGTCGGTGAACATGTGATCGTAGATCATTTTCTTCGCCTGCCAGACGCCGAGCGGAGAACATTTGCCGGCGATCTCGCCCGCGATCTGACGCGCCGTCTCCATCAGCTTGTCATGCGGAACCACGCGGCTGACGAGGCCGATTTCCAGCGCCTCGTTCGCGTCGACCAGCCGCCCGGTAACGGCAAGTTCGACCGCCTTTGAAAGGCCGACGATCCGCGGCAGCATCCAACTCGATCCGTGCTCGATAGCAAGCCCGCGCTGCACGAAGATAAGCCCCATCCGCGCGCGTTCCGAGGCAATCCGAATATCCTGGTACAGGCAATGGGTGAATCCGAGTCCCACACATGCGCCGTTTATCGCGCCGACAATCGGTTTCTTGACCGCGAGTTGCCACGAATAGCGCGTGCGGTAGTCGTCCCGTACGCCGGCCGGAAATTCCTCTTCGCCTGCGCGACCCGTCGCCGAGGCGCGTCCTTTGGAAATTTCGCTCAGCGTGCCCATGTCCGCGCCGGCGCAATAGGCCTTTCCGGCGCCGGTCACGATAATCGCGCCGACATTGTCGTCGCGCTCCGCGTCAAGCATCGCGGTTCGCATCTCGGCGCCCATCCGCGGCGTCCACGCGTTGAGCTTGTCCGGGCGGTTCATCGTAACGGTCGCGATCCGGTCGGACTTTTCGTAGATGATTTCGGCGAAATCCATCGGACATTTCCTCCGCTTCAAAAGCGTTCCCAATCAAAGCACTACCGCAGACCCGAATCCAAACCGGCGGCAATTCGGGCCCGGTTCTGACAACTCGTCGGCTTTCCTTGCCTGGCCTTGGCTGTTAGTAACACGCAGATAGTCCCTCAGCTCGGACGATCAATTCCGCGCGTTACGCGAGGCATGATGAGAAACCGAAAGTTCCTGTTCCTCCATCTTCTGATCGTTCCGGTTATCGCCCTTGTGCTCACCTGCGTGCCGGCCCTTTCGGCCGAGGCGCCGCATGCGATGGTCGTCTCGGAGAGCGCGCGGGCGACCCAGGCGGGGTTGGAGATGCTGAAAAAAGGCGGCAACGCGATCGATGCCGCGTGCGCGACCGCGCTTGCGCTCGGCGTCACCAACGCGGCTTCGTGCGGGCTTGGCGGCGGCGGCTTCATGCTCATCTACGTCGCCAAACAGGGGAAATTCTTCGCGCTCGATTTCCGCGAGACCGCGCCCAGAGCGGCGAGCGCCGACATGTACTTTCGAAACGGCCACCCGGACGAAAAGCTCGCGCTGCTCGGACCGCTGGCGGTGGGCGTTCCGGGCCAAGTTGCGGGAATCGCGGCGGCGCTCGAGCGGTTCGGCACGATGAAGTTTCAGCAGGTCGCAGCGCCGGCGATAAAGCTCGCGCGCAACGGGTTCCCGCTGAGCCATCTGCTCGCAGGCGAAATAAAGTGGTCGCAGAAGTATGTCGCCGCCAACCCTGAATTCGCGAAAATTTTTCTCGAACGCGACGGCTCCGCGCCGCCCGAGGGAACTATCATCCGCGAACCGGAACTTGCGCGGACGCTTGAAATGCTCGGCGACCGGCCCGACGAAAAGTTCTATCACGGTCCGATCGCAAAGGAGATCGCGTCGTATATCAAGAAGAGCGGGGGAATCATGACCGCAGACGATCTCGGCGATTACCGCGCGCTCTGGCACGAGCCACTCCATCGCGCGTACCAGGGCACCGAGGTTTACGTGATGCCGCCGCCGTCGTCAGGCGGGGTGCTGCTGGAGATGCTCGGGATGCTCGAACCTGGTCATCTGCCGGGACTCGGGCTCAACTCGCCGCCCTATCTGGCGCGGCTTGCCGAAGTGATGCGCCAGGGATTTATCGATCGCGCTCTGTACGCAGATCCGGCTTTCGTCCACGTGCCGCTGAATGTCCTGCTCTCGGCCAAGCATATCGACGAGGCGCGAGATCGCGCGCTTCATCATGACCGCTCGACCAGGATGATTCCCGAGGCGCACGATCACGGCACCTCGAATCTCTGCGTGGCGGACAAGGACGGCAACGTGGTCGCGCTTACCACGACGATCAACACGATCTTCGGTTCCAAGATGATGGTGCCGAAGCTCGGGATCGTGCTTAACAACGAGATGGACGATTTCGCTGTGGCGCCCAACGTGCCGAACGTGTATCGGCTGCAGGGCGCAAAGGCCAACGAAATCGCGCCCGGTAAGCGTCCGCTCTCGAGCATGACGCCGATTATCGTGGTCAAGCAGGGACGGCCGATAATGGCGACCGGCGGTTCGGGCGGCCCTACGATTCTGACCGGCGTTCTCCAGGTAACGCTCAATATCCTGGATTTTCACCTCGGACCGGAACAGGCGGTATCGAGCCCGCGAATCCACGAGCAGGCTTCGCCCGACATGATTTTCGCCGAAGCCACGATACCGGCCTCAACCCGCCAGGCGCTAAGCGAGATGGGCTACAAGCTCAAGGTGGTGCCTCATCTCGGAGCGGTTGACACAATTACTATCGAGCCCGGCAATATGCACGGCGCATTCGACCCTCGAAAAGGAGGCAGCGCGGCGGGATATTGACCGCGGACCCGGCACTCTCAACGGGCTTTAATCGACGCTCGCGCGTTTCACGGCCGCCACGGTGCGGCTAGACTACCGAGCGGGTGTCTTTGCGATCGGTATTCAACGCGGAATCCGCCGCGGCCAGTTCAGGTTCCGGCCTCGAGCGCGGGCCTTCGCAATGGCTTGCGGGAGACGCGTTTGCGACGCGGGCGGTTATCGCGCTCGGCGTCGTGGTTTTTTTCTTCCATCTCGGAAGCTACGGATTGTGGGAACCCGACGAGGCGCGCTACGCGGAAATCGGGCGCGAGATGCTTGCGCTCGGCAACTTCATCGTCCCGCATCTGAATTACGTCCCATACATTGAGAAGCCGCCGCTTCTGTATTGGCTGACGGCGCTATCCTTCAAGATGTTCGGGCTGAACGAACTCGCCGCACGGCTGGTGCCCGCGCTTTCGGCGCTTGGCGCGGTAACGGCGACGTTTTTCTTCGTTCACCGCACCTTTGATCGGCGCCGCGCGATGCTTGCCGCGGCGATCCTGACGACCGCGCCGATCTTCGCCGTGATGGCACAGGTGCTGACCACCGACATGCTGCTCACGGTGCTGATAAGCGCGGCGCTCTACGCGCTGTTCATGCACTATCTCGACGGCGGATGGTGGTGCTGGATTGCGTACCTCGCGATGGCGGCGGCGACGCTGACCAAGGGACCGGTCGGGATGGCGCTGCCGGTTGCGTCGATGGCGGTGTTCCTATGGTGGGAGGGCGAGCTTCGCGGCGCGATACGGCGGTTTCACGCGATCGCGGGCTTCCTGCTGATGGTCGCAATCGTCGCGCCGTGGTTCGTCGCAGTAAGCCTCAAAGAGCCCGGCTACATCGATTTCTATTTCGTCGGCGAGTACGTGAAGCGCGCGCTCGTGCCCTCCTACAGCCACAAAGAGCCGCTCTACTACTACGTCCCGGTGATAATCGGCGGACTGCTTCCGTGGTCAGTGCTGGTGCCATTCCTGACCTGGCGGCGGATGAGCCCGAATCCGGCGCGGCGTTATTGCCTTGCCGCGAGCGTGACGATCATCGGCCTGTTTTCGCTCGCGAACGCGAAGCTCATTCCCTACGTCCTGCCCGCATTTCCGACGCTTGCGATCCTGATCGCCGACGGAATCGCGTCATGCGCGTGGCCCGGCGAGGAATCCGGGAGCTGGCTCGGCGCGCCGGATTCGAGAATCCTCAAAGAGGTTGGTCCGCTCATAAGCCTGACCGGCGTCGGCATAATCGTCGCCGCGATCCTGGCTCCGATGTTTCGAAGCCCGTATCCGATGGCGGTTCGGCCTGCGCTTTACGGAATCGGTGCGGTGGCGATTGCGGGAGGCGCGGCGACAACCTTCGCATTCCTGATGCGAAAACCGGGAGCGGGACTGACGCTTTTGGTTCTGACCCTGGCCGGTGGACTCCTCGTCGGAACTTACGCGCGACTGGAAGCCGAACCGCTGCGCTCATACGCAGAGTTAAGCCGCGAGGTTGCCCGCCGCGCACCCGACGCGACCCTTATATGTTACCGCCGTTACGTGCAGTCGCTCCCGTTTTACACGCGCCGGCGCGTCATCCTGATCGGCCCCGAGACTGAACTCACCTACGGCGCGCATCATTCGAAGGATGCCGCCCGCTATTTCCTGAAAAACGACGCCGAGATGATGCGGCTATGGTTGCGTCTGCGCCCTACCGTCCTGGTGATCGACGCGTCGGACCTGGCACGCCTCAAGCCCAAACTTGGTGCCTTCACGCTGATCGGCTCCGAGCACACCAAGCGCGCGATCCTGAATCGAGATGAACGAATCGCGGGTAAGTGAATTACATGGCGCCATAACGCCGCCGTCACGGGCCTCGCAGCCGTCGCGGCCGCCGCATCCGTATCGTTCCTTTCTGATGCGAGCTGGCGCCGGCGTTGCGATTATCGCCTTCCTGATATGGCACTTCGACGCCCGCCCTGCTCTCTATGTCCTCGCCCACGAGCGCCTTGGCTTCTTCGCCGCGACCTTCGCCCTTTACGTTGCCGGACAGGTGATGTCGGCCTTCAGGTGGCAGTTGCTGGCCGCAATTCTCGGCCTACGGGTGCGCTTCCGGCAATTTCCCGCCTCTTATTTCGTCGGGATGTTCACGAATCTGTTCGTC
>JAKAVX010000280.1 GCA_021827465.1 Deltaproteobacteria bacterium
CGCTTTTGATCCTCGCCGGCAGCGACGAGTATCATCCCGCGCCGACTTCGCAGGAAATCGCGTTGCTCGCGCCCAACGCAGAAATCGTCACGTCGTGGAAAACGCCCGACATGGTCGGTAGCGCGATCGAGCGGGTGCGCGCGTTCTTCAAGTCTCATCAGGCGCGCTGAGCGGACCAGCGCCGCGCGCCGCCTTCAGCCGCTCGCGACGTCCATGGGCGGAGCTGTCACGGCTCTTGCACTGGCAAAGTAGAGCGCGCCATTTCGATGGCGTCATCGACCGGCCCCAGGCGCCATTTTGCTGCCGCTTCGCATTTATCGAGGCTCGTCGCGAGGTTGCGAATACGCGCGCCCCGAGAGCATCGCTGCAACAATTTGACGACCGGACGTAGCAGTTGAGAGTCAATGCCTGAAGGATTTTGCAACCGTAACCGCCTTCATCCCGGCCTCTGGGGCTTGGCACGAGCTTAGCGAAAGAGACCCGTTGAAGTGCGGCCGGTTACGGCGGGAGGGTCGTTCGAAATGCGCCCGAAAGGGGGCCCCGCCATCCGGTCCGCGCGGAGACAAAATCTCGCACGGAGACGGTGGCGATGCAGCGGGGAGAGCCCTTGGACGACTTTCTGGAGTGGGTGTGCGACACCCATGACAGCGTGCGCAAAATCCGTGACACGCTTGGGCGCGAGAAAAAATGGGGCGTAGCCTCGGTATGCTGGGAGGCCAAGCTTCAGAAGATTCAGGAAGAGTTCGACAAGCTTCAGTTTGAAGTCTCCCGATGCGTCGCGACGCGAGACGCCAACCGGCTTCTGATCGACGCGACGCAGGAAGGCGGCGCTGTCAGCCGTCGCCGTTTCTCCAAGCGCGCACATTCGAAAGGCAACGTGGTGGTCCCGTTTGTCCGCGCAACCGCCCGAACGAGCGCTTCCTGAGCGTCGAGAACCGCAAACTGTAGCGGCCGCAGGTAGTCGCGGCGGGCGAACGGGAATCTCGGATGGTACAGTTACGCTCTCAGTCACAGGCTGAACCGGCGCGGCGGACCATACGTGTGCTGGCAAGGAATGCGTTATTCCCCTCCTTATCTGCCTGTCGATTCCGTTCGCCCACCGGGCTTACCTTTAAACCACGGGAGCGGTTCCCGGTGACGCCCGGTAAACCGCCCTATTTGGTCGTAACCGTCCCCAGATACCCGGGCAGGCCCGCAACTGCGGTGTCCGGAGCCGAAAACAGGATTTCCTGCACCTGTTGCGACGAAAAATCGGCCGGCGGCACCGCCCGCGCAAGCTTGACCTGCAATCGGAATTGTAACGAGCGGCCTGAATGCACCCGGACCGGACGCTTCAGGACAAACGCCGTCGACACTGACGGCGTCCAGACGCGCGCCGCGCCAACCACCTGTCCGCCGCGCATCGCGAGCAATCGCGCGAACGAAACCATGGCCGGATTGCTGAACGAAATCGTTGCGCCCTGGATGTTTTCCCATCCGGAACTGGTATTCGTCACCAGCCATTTTCCGGCGAAGACGAGTCTCCCACCGCGGGCCACGCTTGACGAAGGCCGGAGCACACCCAACGTAGCACCCGGGGTCGCGGTCGGCGCCGGCGTCGGCGTGGGTGCAGGTGTCGGCGTGGGTGTTACGGTCGGGGCGGGAGTCGGGGTCGCGGTCGGCGCCGGCGTGGGAGTGGGAGTGGGAGTGGGCGATATCGCGCTGAGACCCGCGATCCATGTTCCCCAGCTCGAACCGCTCGGTCCCGACGCATACTCGCCGGCCGTCCAGACTTCGCTCGGGTTCGACGGATCGACTCCGGCACCCGAAAAGTCGCCCCATCGCGAGCCGCTGTATGCGACCGCGCCGGGCTCGATAAGGATTGGCGACCCGAAGGTGTTGACGGGATCGGTAGCGAGCCTCATGCCCGCGTAAACCGACGGATACTGCGACGACGATGAACCCGAGAACGCCACCATCAGGTCGCCGTCGGCGTCGGTCTGTATCGCAGGATAGTAGTAATAGGCGCCGGGCGAGCCGACGTTGAAATCCTGCTCAATGGTCATGGCGGCAGTATCGATCTCAATCAGACCGAGGCAGCTCCGGCTTGCGGTATCGCCCGCCGGAGTGCACGCGGTGTTCGCGGAAATCCACAGGGAGCCGTTTCTATAGGCGGCGTCGAGGAGACGGTTGTCGTTGGTCGCGATCGGGTTCTGCGAGGGCTGCACGCCGTCGGGCGGGGTGGAAATAGTCGCGATCGCTTCGTCGACGTAGTCCGCGGACGGACCGGTGCCGACTCCGGGCACTCCGTTCACGGTCCACACGCGAACGAAGTCGCTGGTCGGGCTCGCCAGCGAGGCCATATAAAGCGACGAGGTCGAGGAGAGCGACGCGGCGGGCTGGATAGTGAATGTTGCGCCGTCGGCGGGCGGCCCGAACATCTTCGAGGAAAGGGTCGCGCCGGAAATGAGAGCGGACTTGTTCAGCACCACGAATTCGTTGCCCTGGAAGGCGCCGCTCGTGCAGCTCGGCGAGCATGAGAAGGCGTTGGCCGTCAGCACGACCTTGTCGTCGCTGAAACCGAGGGCGGGGAAATCCGGAAGGCTGGAGGGGGTGGGCACGCGGTAGACGTAAAATCCGCCGGTCGGATCGCTCGTCATAGAGACCGCAAGGTTCCACTGTCCCTCGGTGCTGGTGCTCGGATCCGAGCTGTTGGTCGAAATCATCACGACGAACCATCGCCCCGACGACGCGTCGAAGCGCACCTTCGGGTCGGTCATGAAGATGTTCGAGCCGAGCGAGAAGAACGAGTTAAGGGTGAAGGTGGAGATCGCCGTGCCGGTTTTCGTCAGGATACGCCCCGCGTCGTTGACGACCTCGAACAGATCGTTGGGACCGGCCGCGACCTGCGTATCCGGAGGCTCGCACATACAGCTTTCACCCTGCTGCAAGCCGATGAAACTGGCGGCAACGCTCGGCGTCGACGACGACGTGAACGGCACCGTAACGGTGTCGGCCGGGGAATAGCGATGCGCGAGAAGGGCGTTGGCCTTCGCGCTTCGGAACATGGAGAGGTTCGCCGGCCTGAAGATCGTGTTGGGCGCACATAGCGGCATCCGGGCCAGCGGCGCAAGGTTTCCGACGAACACGGTCGCGGCGCGCACGATGGGCGGTTCGGTTCGCCCTGAAACGGCCGTAGCGCGCGAGGAAGTTACCGGACCAAGGACCGTTGCGGCGAGCGCAAGGAGCGCCGTGGGCCCGAGCCGGGCGCCATCGCGCCGCGATCGGGCGATTCGCAGGTATTTCAAACAGCAGGCCCCCTTTCAGTCGGTCTTTCAACGAAAAGGGTAGGCGCATCGTTTTGAGCGAGGCGAATAACCCCGCTAGGGCGCGATATTTACTCTCGCCCAAGGGCTTCCTCGCTTGCTCAAGGCGCCAAAATTTTGCCGCTATGGTATACTTTGGGGCGATTACCGCCCTGGCCTCGCGGGGAGTCGATGTCCTCTGGTGGCGCTATGGACAGGCTCGGCCGGCTGGGTGGATGTTGACGGGGCGTCTGAAAGCGGTTAACTTTAAGACACAGCTAATAAAAGCTGACGCGCGCGTCGGATTCCGCGACGCCATAATCTGCTTAACTCAGAGACCAATCGTTCGGCCTAAGCGCCAACGTGAATCCGCTGGCTCTGCACATTGAGGTAACTATTGTCCTTTTCCGAGTTTTCCCTGTCACCTGAAATTCTTCGTTCGATTCGTGACCACGGCTACCACGAAGCCACCCCGATCCAAGCGAGCGCTATCCCGGCGGCGATCGAGGGACGCGATCTCGTCGCCACGGCCGAGACCGGCAGCGGCAAGACGGCGGCCTACCTTGTTCCCCTGCTCGACCGCCTTCATCGCGGTCGAGGCGTGGCAAAGCGCCCAGTCGGCATCAACGCGCTGGTCCTGGTTCCGACGCGTGAGCTTGCAATGCAGGTTTCACGCGAGTTCGCCATCATTGCACGCCATAGCCACACAAAGGCGACGGTAATCATGGGTGGCGACTCGATGAGCCGTCAGTTGCACGATCTGCGCAATGGCGCGCAGGTGTTGATCGCATGCCCGGGACGGCTCATCGACCATCTCGAAAGAAAAACTGTCAACTTCAGTAAGATTGAGCTCGTGGTAATCGACGAGGCGGATCGGCTGCTCGACATGGGCTTTCTGCCGCAGCTCAAGCAAGTGATGCGTACGCTTCCGAAGCACAGGCAGACGCTGATGTTCTCGGCCACGATGGCGGCGGGCGTGCGGCAAATCGCAAACGAGTTCCTGAACAATCCGGTGCACGTCAAGATCGGCGAGAAGGCCGCTCCGCCGCCGACCATCCGGCAGACGGTCTACCCGGCGACGCCGGACAGCAAGGGACCGATGCTACTCGAACTGCTCAAGGACGGAGAAGTGGAGAGCGCGATCGTCTTCACCCGGACCAAGAGCCGCGCTGACCGGGTTGCCAAGATGCTCACGCGAAACGGGATAAAGGCGGTTGCGATTCACGGCGATCGCTCGCAGAGCCAGCGTAACGCGGCCCTGGGAGGATTCCGCGCCCGCACCTACCGCGTGATGGTGGCGACCGACCTGGCCGCGCGCGGAATAGACGTCCCGCACGTTTCGCACGTCATCAACTTCGAATTGCCCGACGAAACCGAGAATTACATCCACCGGATCGGCAGAACCGCACGGATGGGCAAAGCCGGTCACGCGCTGAGCCTCGTGACTCCCGAGGAGCGGGCGTCCCTGGCGCGGATCGAACGCGCGCTG
>JAKAVX010000281.1:0-4218 GCA_021827465.1 Deltaproteobacteria bacterium
TACCAGTCCTGCAAGTGCCGTCGGAGTGCAGCATGTTGTTGCCCGCGCGTTCGGCGATAGCGAGTTTTCGTTTCAGCTTTAGAAGTAAGGAATTCTCATCGTGACCAGCCACTGATGGTTGAAAGTGCGAGCGTGGGTCGCGGCGAACTGATAACCCGTGCCGAGCACGAAGTAGGTGTGCTGGCTGAGCTTGAAACGCCCGGCAATGATTCCCGGCGTCAGGTAGAGCTGTTGCTGGCCGCGATTCTCGCCGTTTGGGTACGCAACCCACATCGTTTCGAATTCAGGCCAAAGCGGAACCGTCCATCCGCCGAAATGAAACCGATTGCCGTACTGAAACGCGCTATTCCACACAATCGGAGTGCCGAGTTTTCCGGTCTCGCCGTCGGGCACGGTCGGTCCGATAGTCGCCTGGTAATCGAACTCGCCATACTTGGTTACAATCCCTTTGCCAAATCCAATCAACGGCGAAAACAGGTCGTGATTAGCGGAAACAAAACGCGTCGAACCGATCGCGAATGAGGTCGAAAGCATGAAGGTGAGAACGTAGTTGCCCGCATCACTCGGCGACGACAGCAGGCGGTACTTGAAAAGGAACGGCCAGTCGGCGAATCCCGAGGTATGCTTGTCGACCGGCAGATTTTTGGTGACGTAGGAGGGGTTGCCGAAGATGAACTCGGTGTTCTCGGTCGGAATGATCTCCGTGCCCTTGCTTGCGTAGGTGAAGGTTTGCAGGCCGTGCGGAGCGAAGGCGAACCCGTAATCAGTGCGGATTTCCTGCTGGAGCGTCGGTATTACGGTGACGATCGGAGTCATCCAGTTGGGTTGTTCTTCCTCGTGGGTGCGATGCACCATCCTGAGCCACCGGTCGTATTTGTCCTGAAAGTCGAGGAACGGGGAATAGACCTGAGCGGATGGGGTCACCACCGACGGCGGCGCGGCTGTAAGCGATGACGGTAGCGGCGCCGCTTGCGCCCGCACGCATCGGCAATCGAGAATCACGCCCGCCATCACGGCGGCGAACGCGACCAGGGCCCGAGACTGGAAGAAATGGTTTTTCATCGGCGAAGGCTTTATGCCATTATCAGGGCGAGAAGACAAGTATTCTGGCATGAACAAATCAACTGCCGAGAAGATCAAGCATGCCCGGATTGCCGCGGGACTAAGCCAGATCGAGCTGGCGCGTCGCGCCGGCGTCTCGCGCCAGGCGCTCGGCGCGATAGAATCCGGCGAGTATCAACCGAGCGTCGCCGTGGCGCTCAGAGTTGCGCGCGAACTAGGCGAGACCGTCGAGAGCCTTTTCGGCGAAACCGCAAGCCTGCATATCAGCGCGAACTGGGCGGGCGAGGGCCGGGCGCCGGCGCGCGCACGGGTTGCGCTCGGGCGCGTGAACGGACGCGTCGTTGCGGTGCCGCAGCCGGTATCGGCGCTTTCGCTGGCGCCGGCGGCCGGAATCGTCGAGCGCGAGAGCGACCGCCGCGTCTCGGTCGAGGCGTTCCGCTCCGAGGCGGAGATCGATTCGACGGTGCTGCTCGCAGGATGCGATCCTGCAGTCTCTATTCTGGCCGACTGGCTTGTGCGCCGGCGCGCTCCGGTCAGAGTCGTCTCGCTTCAATGCTCGAGCCGCGCGGCGCTGACGGCTCTGGTTGAGCGGCGGGTTCACGCCGCCGGGATGCATATCCGCGATCCGCGCACGGGCGAATACAATCTTGCTTTCGCGCGCAAGATGCTCGGGAACCGGCGCATGGTGTTCGTGAATTTTGCGTCGTGGGAGACCGGCTTGGCGGTTTCGGCGGCCCTGTCCGATCGGATTCGCGGCGCCGCCGATCTGGCTCGTCACGGAGTCAGGATTGTGAACCGCGAGCCGGGCTCAGGCGCGAGGCTTGCTCTCGACGACGCGCTTTCGGAGCTCGGAATCGAGGGGCGCACGATTGAAGGCTACCGGCGCGAACTGGGCGGCCATCTCGAAGTCGCCGCGGCCGTCGGCGCGGGCGAGGCGCAGGCGGGCGTGACGATACGGGTTGCGGCGGAGGCGTATGGTCTCGATTTCATCCCGATGCGCGAAGAACGGTACGATCTGCTGATACCGGAGCGCGAGATGGAACTGCCGGTGGTTGGTGCGATGCTGGAAGCGCTGAATTCGTCGCGCTTCGCGCGCGAGCTTTCGGAACTGTGCGGTTACGACACGAGCAGGACCGGAACGATAATCGCCTCAGGCGCGCGGGCTTCCGGGCAGGACTGAATCAAGGAACGCGGTCGAGCGGAGCTTGCGGTCGAGCACTGACGACAGGAAGCGCGAGATCGCAAGGGCAGCGTCGGCGCCCGCCGCACCGGTGCTCGACGTTTCGGCAAGATCCATCTCGCCCAAGCGCGCGAGCCTCACGACGCTCGCGCCCTCGATCCTGATTGCACCCTCCGGTACGCTCGGACGGCATCGCGCGCATGCGATTCCGCCGCGCGACACGACGAAGTAAGCGGCCGCTTCTTCGGCTGACACCGCCGCGCACTGGCGGCATCGTGCGAACTCGAGCCCGAATCCCGCCCATCTGAGAAACTTGAGCTCGAAGGCCTGCCTGAGTGCGAGGCTTGCGCCGGCGTCGCTGATCGTGCCGAGCGCTTCATCGAGCACCCGGTAAGCGCCTTCGGTCTCGGCGCCTTCCGACGTCATCGCGTCGGCCAGTTCGAGCATGTAGCTTCCGAGCGCGATTTTGGCGAGATCGTCGTCGATATTGAACGGGCGAAGCTCTGCGGTCGCCTCGGCGCGCGTGACAAACACGAGCGGGCCGTGCGGTCGACGCCGGAAATAGAGCATAGCGTGCGAAAACGGTTCGAGCTTCCGTTCGAAGCGCCGCCGCGAGTTCTTTGCGCCCTTTGCGATGCCGCCAAGCTTGCCGAAATCGCGCGTGAGGAGGGTTACGATTCGATCCGCTTCCGAGTAATCCCGGGCGCGGAGCACGATAGCGGCGCTCGCTTCCTCGGCAGGCATCGCGTGTAGTGGTCCTCGCTACGCCCGGCGCAGCATCGCCTGCTGGATCTGTTTCACCTGCGAGCGCATCGCTTCGGCCGAGGCGACCGAGCGTCCGCCGCCGGCGGCTTCGCGCAGCAGGTTGTCGAACTTGACCAGGATGTTGGCGATCTTGGTGTGCGCCTCGACCGTCGCTCGCTTGCGAAGCTCCTCGCTCTCCCAGTCGCGCTCGGCGTACTCCATTATTTCCTGGCTCTGGATCAGAAGCTCGCGCGCCTGTTCCTCGTAGCCCTTGACCATGCGATGAAGTACGTCACGGACCTTTGGCAGTTCCTCGGGGTCCTTCCACAGGACGTGTTCGAGGAACATCAGGTCGTCCTCGGTCACCGATTCGCGATCGAGCGCGAGGGCGTGCGCGCGCAGGACGTCGAGCGCGTTCTTCCATCGCCGATCCGAGACGACGATCTGCTCTTTGAGAAGCTCGCGCCGGAGCTCGGCGATTGATTTCAGGATTTCCGGCGGCATCGTGGTGCGCGCCGCCTCGGCCTTGAGCGATTCCAGTTCCTGGAAAGTGATCGTCGTGCGCGCCTCCGCGCGCGGTCCTTCGAGCATCTTGAGGAAACGGAAATCCTCGACGATGTAATCGACCACAAAGCGCAGCATGAAGCGATCGTAGAGCGCGGTCAGCTCCTCTTCGTCGGGCAGTTCGTTGGACGCGCCGAAAAGCGTGATGAGCGGAACGTGGACTCGATCGCGTCCGTTATGGAACACGCGCTCGTTGATGATCGTGAGCAGGGCATTCAGGATCGAGGAATTGGCCTTGAAAATTTCGTCCAGGAACGCGATATGCGCTTCGGGCAGCTTGTGCGACGTAACCCGCCGATAGTCGTCCTCTTCGAGTCCCTTCAGGCTGACCGCGCCGAAGATTTCCTCGGGCGTGCTGAACCGGGTGAGGAGCCATTGGAAGTAATTGGCGCCCTCGATACGCCGGCATAGTTCGTCGGCGAGCATCGATTTCGCCGTTCCCGGCGGACCGATCAGCAGGACGTGGCTTGCCGACAGCAACGCGGTCAGCGCGCCGTCGATAAGCTCGGCCCGTTCGAGAAAGGTCCGGTTGAGCTCGTCCCGGATACGGGCGAGTTTCGCGCGAGTTTCCGACATTTCCATGCGGTAACGGCAGGTCGCTCCCTGGTGCAAGGCTATCAAATCAAGGCGTCGCGCTTAAGCTCGTCCCGCGCCGGAGCGCCCGGCCA
>JAKAVX010000281.1:4228-4770 GCA_021827465.1 Deltaproteobacteria bacterium
GCCCGGCCAAGGCCGTCTTCTGCTGCTTGCCCGCGGCAAGCCCATGGCGCTAAACGTTTCAAAGCCCGATGCGTTCGACGGGCGAGGCGACTCAAGGAGGCATCGCGATGGACAAGGCGTTGGCGGGAGTCAAGGTCCTCGACCTGACCCAATTCGAGGCGGGAACGTCGTGCACAGAGATGCTCGCGTGGCTCGGCGCGGACGTGATCAAGGTCGAGTCGCCGAAGATGGGTGAGCAGGGACGATGGCTGCTCAGCGAAACCCCGGGCGTCGACTCGTATTACTTCATGCTGCTCAACGCCAACAAGCGCGCGATCACGCTAAACCTGAAGACCGACAAGGGTCGTGAGATATTTCTCGACCTCGTCCGCAAGGTCGATATTCTCACTGAGAACTATTCGCTCGGCACGCTCGAAGGCCTCGGACTCGGTTACGACGTGCTGCGCAAGATAAACCCGCGCCTCATCTACCTGACGATCAAGGGATTCGGGACCTCCGGCCCGTACAGCAGCTACAAGAGCTTCGACATGATCGCGCAGGCC
>JAKAVX010000282.1 GCA_021827465.1 Deltaproteobacteria bacterium
CCATCTCTTCGGTGAGCACGCACATCGCGAACGTGCCGAGTCCTCCGCCGCCGTACTTTTGCGGCGCGCCCATGCACCACATGCCGGCGCTTTGGACTTTTTTCGCGAGCCGCCGGTAGTCGTCCCCGGGTATTTCGGCGTCGTCGGGATCGATCTTCTGCTCGATCGGAATTATTTCGTCGCGGATTATGCGGCGGACCTGATCGCGAAGCGCGCTCAGTTCATCCGACAATTTGAAGCCGCTGTCATCGTCCATCACGCACCCTCCCTGCGCGTCTTGTCCTCGGCGAGGTTGCGGCGAAGCGCGTCGAGCCAGATCTCGCGGATCCATTCGAGGTCGTACGCGCCCCAGGTTCCCTTGAGTTCCGGAGCAATCGCACGGATATGCTCGATTGCGTCCGCGAACCCACCGACCGCGCCGTCGCCGAGGGTCTTGCGGACAATCCCGCGCTCCTCTCGCGCGCGGAGATAGTCGCCTATGGCGCTTAGCACTTCCAGCCCATAGTTCCAAAGCTCTTCTTCCGCCTCGACGAGAGGAGTTCTCGCGCCGGCGTTGAGGCTTTCAGCAAGTTTGACCGCGGATTCGGCCACTTCGAACGCCTTGGGCAGGGCGGCTTTCTTCAACGAGAGCCTTCGCCCCGTGATGCCGTACGGCCTCATCACGTCCGCATAGTCGAGCATCAGCGCGGCAGTCTCCTCGATTGCCCGATACGCTTTCTCCATCGCCTCGGCACATCCGGGATGGCGTCCCGCGGCGGTCGCCGAGAGCGCCTTCGCCGGATCGACGGACGGATCGCAGGCCGCGCGCACGAAAGTTTCGAGGTTCACCGGATAGGCAAGCACGCTGTACGCGCCGAAGGTGAGGCACGAGATGCTGTCGATTCCGAGCGCGCGGTAGGCGCGGAGATCGCGCGTGATAACCGAGGGCATCGCGAATGCGAGTCCGCCAAACAGGATCGCGTCGGCGTAATACTCGAAGACGTGGCCGCGCCCGCGAAAAATATCGACGTATCGCTTGAGCGATTCATGATAGCGCGCGTTGATCGAGCACGAGCTGTCGTCGATCGCGTGCACGTAGCATCGCTCGCGCGGCGCCCATTCGAAGTGGACGTTATCGAGCGGGCGTAACTGCGGGTCCGGGTCGATCGTGTCGTGATAGGCGAGATAGGCAATCGGCACGCCGCCCGCGGCGGTCTCCTCGGCGGCGGCAACGGCGTTAACTACCTTCATATACTGGAACTGCGGCGAAATGCGCTTGCACTCGGAGCAGTTGCACCACGCGCCATTGAAGACGTCCGCGCCCCAGATATGGAGCATCCGGTTCTCCGGATACTCGCGCAGGTAGGCGAACGCATTGTCGGCTACCAGGCGAACCGCGTCGGGATTCGAGACGCACAGGTTGCCGTGTGAGTTGCGCTTGCCGTCGTCCCCGGTCGGGAAGTACTCGGGATTTGAATCGAACCGTTCGCGCGGCATCAGGAGCTGAAGCACATGGCCCCCGTACTCACTGTCGATCCCGTAGGCGCCGTAAAGTGCCACGAGTTCGTCGATCCGAAGCCGGGTGTCGCGCGTATGGCGGATATACTCGAAGGCGTTGATTCCCCGGCGGCCCATCCAGGGGACGAACTCGCGGTCGAATTGAAGGTGCAATTCGAGGCGATCGGGGAACTCATAGTTCCAGGTCATGATGTCGGAGACGAAGGCGCGGCGCGAAAACGCCGGCGTCACCTGGTAGGGCGTCAATGCGAAAAGTTGTGCGCCGTCGATTCGCGGAAAACGCGGTGGGACACCCGGAGGGTAGCTGGCGCCAAGCCGAGTCAGCAGGTCAACCGCCGCGTGGAGCAGGCCGCGCTCGCTCGCGGCGTGGATAGCGATCGTATCGGGAGTGGGACGAGCGATCTCGAACGCGTCGCCGGAAAGGTTCGCGGATGGAGCCGCGAGCGCCTGGGGCGAGACATCTGTCGCGATTATTATCCTATTATCCGTGAGGCGTGAGTCGGCGCGCGCCACAACCGTCCGGCCGAGGATCGCGCCAAGCCCCTCCGAGACTTCGCGCGCCGCGCCGGCAGTTATGGCCGAACCCCCTTGCGCATATGCAACAGTTACCTGTGCGCCCCCCTGCACCGCTTTGGCCATTCCATGACCCCCCATCTGGTATCGCGTTTTTCCGCCACCGCCGAAATGATAACATGCGTAGGCAAACGAGGAAGCGCCGCAATAAAGTCACGATTAATCCAACTTTCGCCTAAAGCCTGCGAGCATGCCGAGTCCGAACGAAATACTGTCCGAACTGAAAAAGATCAAATATCCCGGCTTCACGCGCGACATCGTGTCGTTCGGGATGGTCAAGGATATCGAGATCGCCTACGCGGGTGTGACCGTGTTCCTCGCCGCGCCATCGGCCAACCCGGAGGTCGCCGCGAAGATCGTCGACGAAGTGCGCAGGACGGTCGCCGCGATGCCGGGCGTGCCGGACGTCAGGGTCGAAGTGGAACAGCCCGCGCCATCGCAGACGCCGCGCGAAGCCGCGGCTGGCGCAAAACGCGAGATCCCGGGCGTGGCGCACGTGGTCGCGGTCGCAAGCGGCAAGGGCGGCGTCGGCAAATCGACGGTCGCGGTGAATCTTGCGCTCGCGATGAAGGAACTCGGATGGCGCGTCGGTCTGATGGACGCGGACGTTTACGGACCGAGCGTCGCGATGATGGTTGGTGCGGAAGCGCCGGTCCAAGTCACGCCCGAGCGCAGGATCGTTCCGCTGGAGCGCTACGGTATTCGCTACGTCTCGATGGGACTGTTCGTGCGCGATCAGCAGGCCGTCATCTGGCGCGGCCCGATGGTGACGAAGCTCGAAATGGAGTTCCTGTTCAACGTGGAATGGGGCGAGCTTGATTGCCTGGTGCTGGACCTGCCGCCCGGCACCGGTGACGCGCAACTTACGATCACGCAGCGCGTCAAACTCGACGGCGGGGTCATCGTAACGACGCCGCAGGAAATCGCGCTGCTCGACGTGAGGCGCGGCGTCCAGATGTTCAAGGAAGTCGAGGTGCCGGTTCTCGGCGTCATCGAGAACATGAGCTATTACCTGTGCCACAACTGCGGCAGCCGTCATCAGATTTTCTCGCACGGCGGCGGCGAGCGCCTCGCCCACGAACTCGGCGTCGCGTTCCTCGGAGAGCTGCCGCTCGTTCGCGAGGTGCGCGAAGGCGGCGACCAGGCGCTTCCGATCGTCGCGGTGAACCCGTCGCATCCGGTAAGCGGCGCTTTCAAAGTGGTGGCCGCGCGGGTAATCGAGGAACTGCAGAAGACCGGATGAATGCGGCGCGCGCGCGTCGGGCAACCCGGCCCGGCCGTCCGCGCGCACATTGCCAATGCCCTTTGCCGTATTCGATATCGAGACTCGAATCGACAAGCATCTGGTGAACCAGGTGTTCGCCGCCGACCAGGGCCTCACCGACGAGCAGGCGTACGAACGCTATCGCGACGAGACGCAGCGCCGGCGCGGCAGCGATTTCCTGCCCGTGACGCTGCATCTGCCGATCTCGATCGCGATCGGCAACGTCGGCGACGATCACGCGCTGCGCTCGGTGGAGAGCCTGGTGCTCACGAATTATTCGGAGGAAGCGCTGGTTCGAGAATTCTGGTCGCGCTACGAGCGCTTCGCCGGCGCGATGGTCAGCTTCAACGGCAGGCGCTTCGATTTGCCGGTGTTGGAGCTGGCGGCGTTGCGCTATGGAATCGCCGCGCCGATACACTTCGGCGAGGGCAGCGCGGCGCGTCATCGCTATTCCGAGGAGCGCCACTTCGACCTGCTCGATTACCTGACCAATCACGGAGCGGTTGTGCTGCCGGGCGGGATGAACCTGCTGCTCAGGATGATCGGGATGCCGGGCAAGCGCGGGATGGACGGTTCGAAGGTCCAGGAATATTACGAAAGCGGGCGTCTCGACGAGATCCATCGCTACTGCCGGAGCGACGTGGTGCAGACATACTTTCTCTTTCTGCGCGTCGAACTGATGCGCGGGCGGATAAACGAGGACGTGTACCGCGCAGCCTCGCAATCCTCCGCCCGATTTCTAATCGACGAAGGCGTGTTCGCCGAGCCGGACGGAAAGCCCTAGCGCCACGATGCCCGACCATCCGACAATTTCGCTCATCGTAATCACGCGCAACGAGCAGGAGCTTATCGGCCAGTGCCTCAAAAGCGCGTGGTTCTGCGACGAGATGATCGTGGTCGATTCGTTCTCGACCGACGCGACGGTTGAGATCGCCAAGAGCCTCGGCGCGAAGGTGTATCAGCACGAGTTCACCGATTACGTCCGGCAGAAGCAGATGGCGCTCGACCGCGCGAGCTCGGACTGGGTGCTGCTGATGGACGCCGACGAGCAGGCGACCCACGACCTCGGCGTCGAGATTCGCGCGGCGGTTGCTTCGCCCGGCGCGGCCGACGGCTATCGCATCCGGCGCATCCTCTACCATCTCGGCCATTATTTCTCGCACGGGCTTTATCCCGACCGTCCGGTGCGGCTGTTCCGGCGAAGCCGCGGCCATATCGGCGGGCGCGATCCCCATGACAAGGTCGTCGTCGAGGGCAGCGTCGGCCAACTCGCGCATCCGATCCTTCATTTCAGCTATCGCGACGTCGCCGATCACGTCGCGACGATCAACCGGTTCTCGACGCGCGCCGCGATGGAGCAGGAGCCGACCGCACTGACGGCGATTCGAATGTTCACGAACCCGGCCTGGCGGTTCTTCAATTTCTATTTCCTGCGC
>JAKAVX010000283.1 GCA_021827465.1 Deltaproteobacteria bacterium
GGTGTCGAGCACATGACGCATGTTCCAATGGGCTCGACGTTTTCGCCCAACCCGCGCCTGCTCGAAACGTTTTCGCCGGAGATCTACCTGATGGGTATGACGGCGGAGCGCCTGGCCGCGCTTCACGGTATCAGCCGCTCGGAGTCCGACACGTTTGCCCTGCGATCGCATCAGCGCGCGCTGGCAGCCCGCCTGCGGTTTGCGGAGGAAATCGTCCCGGTTTCGCTCCGGGAGGGCGCGATTGCTGACGTCGACCAGGGTCCACGCGCGGACACGACGCTCGAAAAGCTCGCCGCGCTAAAGCCCTCCTTCAAACCCGACGGCCAGGTCACGGCAGGCAACTCTTCGCAGGTAAGCGACGGCGCAGCATCGCTGCTGCTGATGAGCATGGAACGCGCCCGTTCGCTTGGGCTCGCCCCGATAGCGCGGATACGGGCCACAGCCGTAGCCGGGGTATCGCCCGAACTAATGGGCTGGGGACCGGTGCCGGCCACTCGCAAAGCGCTGGCGCGCGCGGGCTTGCAAATTTCCGATTTAGACCTGGTAGAGATCAACGAGGCTTTCGCCGCACAAGTGCTTGCCTGCAACCGCGAACTTCGGATCGATGAGGAGCGGATGGACGTTAACGGGGGCGCCGTGGCGCTGGGCCATCCGCTAGGATGCTCAGGGGCGAGGCTGATGGTAACGCTTGTCCACGAGATGCGACGGCGCGGCGTGCGGCTGGGACTGGTGACGATGTGTATCGGTCTCGGCCAAGGGATCGCGACAATCGTGGAACAGGTTTGACCTGGCGCTTCGTTTGCCCGGTGCGATGCCACTTTGCCGAGGTGCTCGATGCCGTCGCGGGGAGGGTCGAGCGAACAATCGAATCGTCGCGTTAACGCTGAAAACACTGTAAGTGCTTGCTTGATCGGAACGGGAGGGGTGGCCGAGCGGTTGAAGGCACCGGTCTTGAAAACTTGCGCAAGGGGTTCTGCGAGATCACCTCACGTCATATTGTGGCGGAAATATAAGGATTTTCAGTCGACCGCGATCATCTCAGATCCTGTGGATAAATCCCAAAGTGGGCACTAAGTGGGCACTGAAGCTACGGCATTGCCGTATAGAGGGCGGTACGGCAATGCCGTATGGTGGGCGATGCGGTCGATCGTCGAACAAGGGAGTGAACCGTCACGCCCAAGGTCGGAACGCGACTCGTAAGAGCCGCCATGGAAGCTCGCGCGTTCGCACGCGGCGAACTGACCGATGGCTTCATCGTGCACGTGCCGGATGACATCGATATCAAGGCGTTGAGGAAAAGGCTGAAGTGCTCCCAATCGGAATTTTCCCGGCGATTCGGGTTCGCCATCGACGCGGTGCAGGATTGGGAGCAGCATCGGAGGACGCCGGACCGAACGGCGCGTATTTTATTGACTGTCATCGCACGCGAGCCGGAAGAGGTTATGCGCGCGCTCGCGCGATGATTTGTTAACAGCCGTTCGCCAGCGTTCTCAACCCGCGCCCAGCCGTCGCCACCTACTGCTCTTTCGCAATTTTGCGAAACCTGATAGAAGGAAAAGCTGAGTGCCGAGAACCAGAGTTGTCTTCTACCGGGAGGCCGACGGCAGCGTACCGGTTCTGCAGTGGTTCGACGGGCTTCCGGCCAAGGCGCAGGACAAATGCAGGGTCAGAATTCAAAGACTGGCGGAACTGGGTCACGAATTGCGCCGACCGGAAGGCGACCTTCTGCGCGACGGTATCTATGAACTGCGGGTCGGACTCCAGCACGTCAATTACCGAATCCTCTACTTCTTTCACGGGCGGGTCGCGGCGATCCTCGCCCACGGCCTGACGAAGCAGGACAGGGTTCCCGCCGCAGCTATCGAGACGGCATCGGCGCGAAAACGAAGATTCGAGCAAGACCCGAAGCTCCACACCTTTGAGGAATCGTGACCCGCGTCCCGATGAAGAGCGAACGACGATGAAAAAAACAAGCAAGCAGAAGCCCACGACCGACGCGGTCGAGATCATACATCGGCGCTATTATCAGGGACGTCCGCAACGAATGGACGAACTGGCCGAGGCCGAGGCGAACGACACGGTTGCGCGCAAAATCTACGAACTCCGCAAGCGTGCGGGCCTCACTCAGCAGCAGCTCGGAAAACTGGTCGGTACGACCACTTCTGTGATTAGCAGGCTGGAGGACGCCGACTATGCGGGACATTCGCTGGCGATGCTAAGGCGCATCGCGACGGCGCTGAACAAGCGCGTGGAACTCCGTTTCGTCAACGCGACCCGAAAGACGAAGGTCGCGTAGTGATTGCATGGAAGCCGCGATGGGCTGGTCGACGATCTTTCAAGCATTGACGGGACCTCTTGGCGCGGCGGCAGGAGGAGCCCTCGGCGGTTTTCTGACGGGATTTTTCACTGCCTGGTATGGACCGAAGAGGCAACATCATTTCTGGGCGCGCCAGCAGTACATCGCTCTATGTTTGAAGGCCTACGAAAGATTGGTGGACCTCACCGAGGAATACGCCAGGGTCGTTTACCAATCCTCGGCCCAGACCGACTCGAATTTCACAATGAGTCTGCTGTCTGTCACCGGAGATATAAAGGTCCTCTTCGGTCACACTCGCGCTTGGCAAGCCTTCGTGGACTTTGACGATGTCCTTTCCAAATCACCCCCAAGGCCCCACACCGAATTCATCAAGGCCAGGGACAGGTCGAGGAGCGCGCTCTTGCAGCACATGGGGCTCGTTCCACAGGAGTCTTCACAGGAATAGCTCCATCAGTACTTCGTCGTCGTAAGTACCCTCGATCAAAAGTTGCTGCGAGAGGCGCCCGCACTCTCGAAACCCGAGCCCGCGATAGAATTTCTGGGCGCTCTCGTTCGAGGCGCGAACCCAAATGACGAGCTTCTGATATCCGTGCTCACGCGCAAATGCGAATGTTGCCCTCGCGAGCATCCGTCCGATTCCTCGTCCCCGGCATTCGGCCAGCACGAAAGTCCCAAGCTGGCCGACGTGGTCCACGAAAGATGGATAGCTCGCCCACCGATCCAGAGTTTGGAAACCGACGACTTGTCCGCCCGCATGTGCGACGAATACAGCCTCGCGTGCCGAGAGTCCCCCGATGTAGGCCGCTTCCTCACCCGGCGACCACGCACGAGCAACAGCCGAGTACCGCCGCTCCGCCACAATCTGTTGCCAGATGGCGGAGATGTCTCCCGCATCGCCCACAGATGCGCGACGTACAGAGACGTTTTGTTCGACTGATTTGGAGCCCGATGGACCCGCGTCGCTCACGGCGAGACCTCTTGAATCACCACGGCAATCCAAGCATATCGATTGGACCGGGTGGCCACTCTTTGCCAGCCAGCGGCAGGATCATCGTGTCGTTCGGATATGTCGCGGTGACTCCGGCGCGCGTGAACGTGGTTGGACCTGGAACTATGATCCAGCCCATCTTCACATAAACCGGTGATACCTCATGCCGGCAGAGCAGAAATCCAAACTCGACTTCAAGGTCGCTTCTCATCAACTCGGCGGCGCGAGCCAGCATCGCGCTTGCGACACCGCGATGACGGAACTCCGGCTTCGTCGCGACTCCCCCGATTCCGCCAACCGTGGTAATCCGGCCTCCGACAGAAACCTTACGGTTCAGCACTCCCAGTCGCCCGGCGAGCTGGTCGCCGAGACGCAGGATCACGTAACAGTCCGGCTGCGCCCATCGATCGGCTCGCCCGAACTCCGCCTCAAACCAATCGCGGAGTTCCTTCGCTAATTGCGGACCCGCTTCTGTTGCTGGAACTATTCGTAGGCTCTGGTTCATCGCTGCGCTTCTAGCGCTTCGCGTGCCGCGGAAACTGCGGAAGCGAATCCGTGATGTCAAACCATGCCGCTTTGAACTCAACGAAGATGTGGCCCTGCGGACGGATTCCAGGATCGTCGTCGAGCGTGCCCGCAGGGATCCCGACTTCCTCCTCAGAATCATCCGGGACAGGACCACCGCTCACATTGCAAAACGTTCGCGGATAGCCGGGCGGAGTCTGCCTCACGGGCGCAATGGATCTTCTGATGAGCGATTCACCGGCAAGCCAGCGAAACTCCGTGCGCTTGCAGATGAGCCATGCGGCGAATGCCGACCCGCTCGACTTCCTGCAGCGTGAGCAGTGGTCGAGGCCGAATCGTAATGGGCGTCCCGTTACTTCGTACCGAACGCCACCACACAGACAGCTTCCGTGTAAGACGGACTCCATGCACAGAGATTAGCGAGGGGCACCCCGAATGACCAATGTCATTCGAGGCGAGTTGAGACTTTGGAAGATCGTGATCGGCGTACCGAAACAACCGATCGTCGTCATCTGAGATCACGTCAAGTCCGATAACGTCGGACGCCACCGAATCCAAGGGCGCCCATCTGCAGTATTGTTCCCCGCCTCTCTGGCAAGCGTTTTGCTCACGTCGTGAATCCAGCGAGCACGAATTTAACAGCCAGTGCTCGATCGCTAGCAGCGAGGCGTCGGCATGGAAGGCAGCGTTTATCTCAAGGCACGGCGAGAATGGGACGAGCGTTACGCTGATCTCGTTCTCGGCAAGCGTAACTGGCAGATCACCGCCGCCGGCATGGTGGCCATCACTCTGGTGCTGGCCTTCGGGATGGTCTGGGTCAGCACACGGAGCAAGTTCGTTCCGTACGTCGTGGAAGTGGACAAGCTCGGCTATGCGCTCGCCGCGCCGAGCGCGCTCACCGAGAGCACGGCACAGATCAGCA
>JAKAVX010000284.1 GCA_021827465.1 Deltaproteobacteria bacterium
CTTAATCCTGAAGGCGCATAGTCGGCGGCGCGATCCGCTCCGAAGGCGAAGTGTAAAGCGGGTTGGCGCTCGCCGTGGCGCGCGCGAACGCCTCGACCTGCCCGGGCATCACGACGTAAAAGATCGGTCCCAGCTTCATTCCCTCGCGCAGGTTCTCGGGACACATCAGAAGCCGCTCGTCTTCGTTCATCGCACGCGCTATTCCTTCGGCGAAGGAGTATTGCAGACCTTTATCAAGCGTGGGTTATTATGCCCATCGCGATTCACCATGGCTTCCAACACTGTCCGCTACATTCGCACCGCGCCGATTCATCTGCGTCGCGCCGATCCCGTCCTCGCCCGCATCATAGGCGAAGTCGGGCCGATCCGTATCAGCCTTCGGCGCGAGCGCTTCCAGGCTCTCGTGCGCGCGATCATCTTTCAGCAACTGGCAGGACGCGCTGCGCAGACAATCTACGAGCGCTTCGTCGCGCTGTTCCCCGCCGCGCGCTTCCCGAGCCCGCGCCAGGTGCTCGATATGCCGCCCGAGCGTTTACTCGGAGCCGGCCTCTCGCGCGCGAAGGCGGCCTACGTCCGCGACCTCGCCGAGCACGTTGACAAAAGCGCGCTCAACTTCAGGCGCTTCGCCCGGATGGACGACGAGGAAATAATCGAGGAGCTGACGCGAGTGCGCGGAATCGGTCGATGGACCGCCGAGATGTTCCTGATGTTCAACCTGGGCCGTCCCGACGTGCTGCCGGTCGACGATCTTGGGTTTCGCAACGCCGTGATGAAGGCCTACGGGATGCGCGAGCGGCCGGGCGCGCACGAGCTTCGCGAGATGGGCGAGCGATGGCGTCCGTACCGGTCGGCCGCGGTCTGGTATTTCTGGCAGAGCCTTCGAATCACCCTGCCCAACGCCACGCCCGCAAAGCCCGCGGCGCGATCGAAAAAGACCCGGACGCGCTGAAGCTCCCTGGCGCCCGCGATTTTCGAATCGGCCGCGCCGATGCCAGGTTCTGCTCACGGGCCGGGACGGCTCTGTCCTGCCTCGACTCCGACAGCGCGGGAGGTTCGACGATGCGTCCGATAAGGTTCAACGTCTCGCTCTCCCGCAGCGACTTCCCGACCGCGCAGGCGATGGGAATCGAGGACGTCGAGGCGGCGCGCCGCTCGCCGCAGGTGCTGGTCGGGACCATCGGAGACGTAAAGCGCGAGATTCACTCGCGAATCGATCAACTCGGCATTACCTACTTCTCGCTCGAGTTCGTCGCGCCCAATACGATGGAACTGTTCGGCGAAGAGATAATGCCCGAGTTCATCTGAGTATCGCGCAGAAGGCGTGGTCGGCGCGCGAGCTCACTCCTCGGCCAGCATCGGGTTCGGCTTCGGAAAGCCAAGGCGGGTAAGCGACGCGTCGATTTCCTCGATCTCGCGCTCAACGCCCTTGGCCGTCGCCTGCGGACTTTCGGCGAGACTCTGCACCCGCGCCCGTATCGCGCGCATCTCAACGCGCCCTTGGCCCGCGATTCGGAATAGGATCGCAAAGCATATCCACGGGATAACCAGCGCGACTATCAGCGTCAGAATCGCGAACTCGCGCGCGCGAGACTGGATCGCATGGGCGACTCGCGTGAGCGCGGTTTCGTCGGCGTTGATCAGATTGATTACGAGTGCGTGCAGCTTTTCCATCCCAGGCTCGACCGACGGGTCGCGCGGATCGGCCTTGCGGAAAGCGTCGAGTATCGGCTTTGCGGCTGCCGCCAGCGCGTTGACCGCGCTGCGCTGTTCGGCGGTGTAGGCGCTGGTGGCCGCGGAATCCATCAGGTCGGCAAAGCGGCGCTGCTGATCGAGGACGATTTGCGCGCCGTCGGGCTGGGTCCGTCCCCATTGCATCTTGTACAGCGACTCGTCGATCCCGTGCGCATCGCTGAGCGCCGCGATCTCGTTGTTCTGCATCGCGGCCGGCATCCCGCCGAACGCCGAAAACGCCATCGCCAGGATCGGCGCCGCGACCAGCATCACGACCGGCGCCACCGCGGCAAGAAATTTGATCTTCGTGACTATCGTGATCCTCGACATTCTCCCTTCCTTCTTTGGCCCGATCGGGACGGCTAGCGCTCGACCCGAATCCCAGCATGATTCGCCGATGCTTGGAAAGGCAAAGACAGGATGGGATGATCGGCGCGATGGGATTTGCCGAACGGCTGCTCGAAGCTTCGCGCGCCAAGGACAGTATCGCCGTGCTGGGAGTCGATCCGCAGCTTGACGGCGAGCACGGCCCCGGCGTGCCCAGGAGCTACGAGCTTGCGCGCTTCTGCTGCGAAATCGTCGAGGCGTGCGCGCCTTCGATAGTCGCGATAAAGCCGCAGTTCGCGTTTTTCGAGGCGCGCGGGCTAGACGGGATGCGCGCGCTCTCGGAGGTAATCCGTTTTGCGCACGGGCGCGGCCTTCTGACTATCGCCGACGCCAAGCGTGGCGATATCGGCTCAACCTCTGCCGCGTACGCCGAGGCGATTCTCGGCGCGGGCGACTTCGGATGCGACGCGGCCACGGTGAATCCTTATCTCGGCAGCGACGCGCTCGCCCCGTTTATCGCCAGGGTTCGCGACGGACGCGGCCTGTTCGTCCTGGTCAAGACGTCCAATCCGTCGTCGGGCGAGTTCCAGGATTTGCCCGCGCCCGATGCGCCGCTATGGGAAGCCGTCGCGCGGCGGGTCCGCGGATGGGGCGACGATTATATCGGCGAATCGGGGATGTCATCGGTCGGCGCAGTAGTCGGCGCGACCTACCCGGTCGAGGCGCGCCGGGCGCGTGAACTGATGCCGCACGCGGTAATCCTGGTGCCCGGTTACGGCGCACAGGGCGCTTCGGCCGAGGACGCCGTCGCGGCGGCGCGGGCGGACGGAACCGGGATCATCGTCAACGCGAGCCGAAGCCTGATGTACGCGTATCTGAAGGAGCCCGGAGCGACGCCGGGCGAGGCCGCGGCTCGAGCGGTCGAGGCGATGCGTCTTGAGCTGAATCAGGCGCTTCGCGCCAGGGGCTAGGCATCCTGCGATGCAGACGGTCGATTTTTATTTCGATTATTCGAGCACCAACAGCTACTTCGCGGCCTTTATGCTGCCCGAGATATGCGCTCGCCATGGCGCGCGCGTCAGGTGGCTGCCGCTTCATCTCGCCGCGCTGTTTCGCGGAACCGGCTTTGACGTGATGGCGATGACGCCGCGCAAGGCGCGCTATCTATGGCGCGACCATGCGCGTTACGCGGAGTTCACCGGGCTTCCATTCCGCAAACCGTCACGCTTTCCGATGAAGACCGCGCAGGCGCTGCGCGCGACCCTGGCAATCCCGATGCTGTCAGACCCGGGCGCGAGGCTCGATGATCAGTCACTGTTTCGTCATGAAAAGGACGTCGAACGGTTCGCGCAGGGTGTGTTCCGCGCTTACTGGGAGCGCGACGAGGATATCGCCCGTCCCGAGGTGATTGCAGGGGTCGCGCGCGAGGGCGGATTCGACGGCGAGCGGCTTGTGGAACTGGCCGACTCGCCGGCGGCGCGCGAGGCGCTGGCGTCGGTCACGCAGCTTGCGACCGACCGGGGAGTATTCGGCGCGCCCATGTTTCTCGTCGGCAACGAGATGTTCTGGGGCAAGGACCGGCTGGACTTCGTCGAGCGCCTGCTGAAGCAGGGATAGGATTCGGCCGCGCGCCCCTACGAGCGCATCAGTTCGGCCTCGTCGGCCGCGAGCGTCGCGTACACCTCGCGATCGATGGCACGGTAGCGCTCCAGCGCTTCATCGGCGCGCTGCTCGTCGCCCATCGCGCGGGCGATATCGCGCATCTTCTTTTCGATCCACGAGAGGTGCCAATTCTCGTCCTCGGTGACGGCCTTCAGCACCTCGAGCGTCTCGGGATCGACGCCCGGCAGGGTAGCGTGGGCGCTGTATCGGCTCTGGGCGCGCTCCTCGACGACGACGGTAAGGGCAAGCAGGTCTATGATGTTCCTGGGTATGCCGATGCGGAGTCCGAGCCGCTTCTGGTAGCCGTCATCGACGTGGATCGGGCTTCCTCCAAGGTCCGCGATCCGCTTGGTCCAAAGCCATGCATGGCGCGTCTCGTCGGCCAGATGCTTGGACATCTTGAGCTGAACGTCCGCATCCTTCATTTGGGCAAGGATATTGAACAACAGGCGGGCTCCCCGAAGCTCCGCGTCGCGATAGAAGCTGAATATGAGGATTTGTTTTTCCTCGGCCGACATCGTGTCCATTAACTTTTTTACTCCTACGCTCTGGAAGCTTGTAAGCGGCCTGAAAGTTCCCGACGGAGAGTCGAGACGAAGAACAGCCAAATGGCGACTCGGGACGGACGCTATTTGATTCGGATCGGCTGGTCAAGAAATAGGCATTCGGGAAATCCACTGGCGTCCCGGTTGGCCTAGTGTATCACTTATTGTAAAAGTACGCTGCCTTTCCCGGACGATTGTGAAAGCGGGGAAGCGTCAAAAGAGCGCTTAGGTTGCCGGATGCCTGCAAATCCTGACGTCTACTGGCTCGCGCTCAGGCGCGTGCGCGGGGTGGGACCGCGAACCTGCCGGCTACTGCTGGAAAAGTTCGGGTCTCCCGAGCAGATCTTCCATCTCGGGGAGGACGAAATCGCCTCGGCTGGGGTTTCCCGCCAGGTCGCGCGCAATATCCTCGACTTCGCGGACTTCGACCCGCTGGACAAGGAACTGTGCGAGCTTCCCCGAATCGGTGCGCGGCTACTCAGA
>JAKAVX010000285.1 GCA_021827465.1 Deltaproteobacteria bacterium
AGCCTTGCTGTGCGCCGCGATAATGCTGCTTCCGGCCGCGGTCCGCGCCGACGACGCTCAGGATGCGCAGCGCCTCAGCGACACCGCCTTCCTGATGCTCAACAACCTGAGCGCGAGTTCCGCGCCCGGAGCGTCCGATGCGCAAGGTGCTGTCGCGAGCTTCGCCGGAGACGCTCAATCTCTTGCCGCCGCCCTTGGCAGGGGCGACAGCGAGGCCGCTTCGCAGGCGATGGCGGCGCTGGTAGCGGACCGGAGATCAGTCGACCAGGTGATCGCGAAGCATCCGGGCGCTGTGAACGAGGCGCGATGGACGGCGATCAAGACGCTGCTGGCCTCGATCGAGCACGACGTGCCGCCTTCGCACTGGAAGGCCGTCACGCCGGCTCCGAGCGAAGCGAAGGACGTGCCGCCGCCTGCCGAGGAGAGCGCGATGCTCGGGACGGCGCCGCAGGTCAAAATCACTTCGCGTGTGTTCGAGGGCGGCGGCGTGCGCGTGCTGGGCTATATACAGGGCACCGACCTGAAGATTGCCGGAATCTACGAAGGCGACAACCTGCTGCACGGGATCCAACTCGGCGACACGACCGGCCGGCAACGGATCAATTTCAACTTCAAGCTCCTGAACGTTACCGCCAGCGACGCGATCCGCGTGACCGATGCTTCGGGACGCACCGCCCAGGCCGTGGTCGCACCGCAGGCCGCAATCGCTGCGCCATCCTCGGAGGGACACTCCAAGCTTATCGAGATCGGCCCGGATACCGGCCTGGTCAGAGGCGGCTCGACGCCGATGGAAGTCGCCTCCGGCACGGCGAACATGGCGGAGATTCCGAGCCACAAGATGCGCAAGCCGCACCTCGGGATGCCGACCGGGCCGTCCGAACTGGCCGACGTCCAGGTCGATATCCTTGGCGTGCTCGGCACTTCGCAGCCCAACACCTACCAGGTGGTGGGGCAGATAGCGGGCTCTGGCATTCAGCGGGCCGGAATCTACGTGGACGGGAAACTCGTCAAGCGGATACCGGTCACGCCCGGGCAATACACGTCGTTCGACGTGGCGTTCACGATGCTTGGCAAGCAGGCGGCAATCCGCGTCTTCGACCGCCACAACAATTATGTCGCGTCCCCGTTCGACGTCACTTCCGCGAGCGGCCGTGTCTTCGGAAGCAATCCCCCGATCGGCGCCAATCCGTACGCTTACGGAATCAACCCGTACCCGAGTCCGTACGGCTACGGCTATCCGGCCAATCCTTACGGTGCGAGCCCCTACGGGGTAAATCCGTATGGGAGCGTGAATCCGTACGCGCCGCGCCCGTATGGCTCGCCCTACGGCTATCCGAACACGCCCGGCACGCCGTGGTGGCGCTCGATGATTCCGTAGCGCCGTCGAGCGCACCCGTATCCCGGAGGGCGAGGGGACGCGCACGCTCGCCAGGAGCCTTCGCGCCGACGCGAACGTCGATTGCTGGGATGGCGAGAAATAGCACAAACCAAGGCGCCTTTTCCTGTTCCCTCGATTCCACCGGCATAGTCCAGGTCTGGCTCCGATACGCGGCCGTGCGGGCTTGTGGCCCTTGGCATCGGCCGGTAGAATTCCTACTTTAATTAATAGGCCCCAACGAGAATTATGCTCATTCAAGCGACCCAACTGCGGCCGGGGATGGTCCTCGAATACAACGGCGATCTCTGGCGCGTAATGACCATTTCGCACATCACGCCGGGAAACTGGCGCGGGATGGTGCAGACCAAGCTGCGCAATGTAAAGACCGGAAGCCAGACCGAAAACCGCTTCCGCTCCGAAGATCGCGTCGAACGCGTGATCCTGAGCCAGGTCAGGATGCAGTTCCTGTATGAAGACGGCGAGCTGTATCACTTCATGAACACGGAGACCTACGACCAGACCACGATTCCGCGCGAGCTCATCGAGGACGCGATCGGCTTCCTGACTCCCAACATGGAAGTCGAGGTCGAGTTCTACGAGACCGCCCCGCTGAACGTGACTCTTCCCAAAACCGTTGACCTGAAGGTCGTCCAGACCGACCCCGGGATGAGGAACGCGGCCGTCACCAACACCCTCAAGCCTGCGACCATGGAAACCGGACTCGTCGTCCAGGTTCCTCACTTCGTCAACGAGGGTGAAACCATAACGATCAACACCGAGACCCACGCCTACGTAGCGCGCGCCAAGTGACGCCTCGGCGTCCGAACCGGCCGCCGGGCAGGCGCCCACCGCGCAAGCCGGGCCACAAGCCAGGCGCGCGGCCGCGGGCCGGCGAGCCGATTGCGCGGCGTCCGCGCCCAAAGCGGCCCCAAACGCCGTCGCTTCGGGCCGGCCGCGACGTTTATATCGTCCAGACCCAGCCCGGGTTAGAGACGATCGCGTGGGAGGAAATCGCCGACCGCGTCGAAGGCGCCAAGCGAATCGGTTTTCGAACCGTGCCCGAGCGCGCCGGGATGGCGGTCTTCTCGGCGCCGCGCCCCGACAAGCTTTCCGCGCTTCGCCTCGCCGAGGACGTTTTCGCGCTGATCTGCTATCGGCGCGGACTTGGTGCGACAAGCGCCTCCCTGGAGAAGATCGAATCTTCGGTTCGCACCGCCCTTTACCTTGAAGACGCGCTTCACGCGCGAGCCAGGCTTACGCCGGGTAGCCGCGCCGGACGCCGGCTTCGCTTCAAGGTGGTCACGCGGCTCGTCGGCGAGCATGAGTTCATGAGAACCGAACTCAAGCGTGCGATCGAAACCGGCGTCCTGGGACGCGGCGACCATACCTGGCGCCTCGACGAGACCGCCGCCGATGTCGAGTTCTGGGTGACGATGATCGAGGACGAGTGGATGCTCGCGGTCAGGCTGTCGGACGACCGGATGCGCCATCGCGAGTACAAAATCGTCCATCTGCCGGGCTCGCTTCGTCCCTCGGTTGCGGCGGCGCTCGGATGGCTTTCCGGGCCGCGCGACGACGACGTTGTGCTCGATCCGATGTGCGGCGCGGGAACCGTCCTCATCGAACGCGCCCATCTGGGGCGTTACGCGAGGCTGCTCGGGGGCGATAGCGACCGTGAGACGCTCGAAGCCGTGCGCGAGAACGTGGGCGCGCGTTACAAGCCGATCGATCTCCGGCTATGGGACGCGGTTGCGCTTCCGATACCCGATTCTAGCGTGACGAAAATCGTCACCAACCTGCCATGGGGTATCAAACACGGCTCGCACGCTGCGAATCGCCGGCTTTATCCCCGGCTTCTGACCGAATTTGCGAGGGTGCTGAAGAAGGGCGGCACGATGGTCCTGCTGACGGCGGAGACGCGGCTGATGCGCGAGCTATGGCGGGACGGGATGTTCAAGCCCTCGCGCGTCCTTCATGTCTCGGTGCTGGGCGCGCCCGCGTCCGTTTACGTATGCCCGCGCGACGCAATTCCCGAAACTGAAAGCGACTGAAACGGATGCCAACGGTGCCCGCGTGCGGCGGTGCTCTCTTGCCCGCGCGGACTCGACGCAGCCGCGGCTTCTATCCGATCGCGGACGCGCCGCCAAGCCTCAGGTCTTTTGCCTGCGAGCGGATCGGTTCGGGAAGCTCGACTTCCTGGGCGTCGGCCCAGTTCCTTTCGAGCCGGTAGAACTCACGCGCCGCTTCGAAGAACACATGCACCACGACGTCGTCGTAATCCAGCACCACCCAGTGCGCGTGAGGAAGTCCCTCGACGGACAGCGGTCGCACGTTCTCGCGCTCCATCCGCTCCTGGATTCCGCGCACGATCGCCTGGACCTGCACGTCGGAGCGGCCCGTCGCGATAATGAAGTAATCCGCGACTGAACTCAGGTGTTCGACCTCGAGGATGACGAGATCGTAAGCCTTCTTGTCCAGCGCGGCTTGCGCTACCGCAAACGCCTTATCCAGCGAAGTCACCGTGCGGAAACCTGAGTCGGCAGAGCGATTGAAATTGAACGCATCACCAAGCCGTGGTCCATCAATAAAGCGCGTGGCGAGTGATGTAGTCGAGCACGTCGACCGGGACGAGGTAATTGATCGACTGGCCCTTCTGAAGCTTGCGGCGGATCTGGGTGGCGGAAATCGGGAAAAACGTGGTCTGAACGAAAGATAACGTCTGACCGCTCGAGTTCACGTAATGATCCTGTTTTTTAATGTAACCAAAGCGCTCCAAAGCGGCAAGAGAAACTTTAGGCGGTCCCGATTCACCCTCTCTTGGGCGAATATGGACCGCGATATTGCAAAGCCGCGTCAGCTCGTCGCATTCCTTCCAGGTCTCCAGGTCAGTGAACTGGTCCGCCCCCATCAGGACGAACAGCGTTGCCTGCCTGAGCGTGGAAAGGAAATAGCGAACGGTGTCGATCGTATAGGAGCGGCCGGCGCGTCTGACTTCCACGTCCGAGACCATGAAATGCCGGTTGCCCTTGGTCGCCAGCCGCACCATCGCGAGCCGATGCTCGGCGGGAGCAAGCTCGCCTTCGGCCTTGTGCGGCGGCGAGGCCGCGGGAACGAAATACACGAGATCGAGATTCAGCGTCTCGCGCACCTCTTCGGCAGCACGCAGATGCCCGAAATGGATCGGGTTGAAACTCCCGCCGAACAGACCTACCCGCATCCGCCCATCAAAAATCCGCTCAGGTTGCTACGGCGGGGCTCAACCGCGCACCTGACCGGTTCCCCGGACAACGTACTTGTAAGTCGTCAACTCGCGAAGTCCCATCGGCCCCCGCGCGTGTAACCGGTTGGTCGAAATCC
>JAKAVX010000286.1 GCA_021827465.1 Deltaproteobacteria bacterium
CGGACGGCTCGGGCGCGGCAGGAATACGAACGCCGGAAAGTTCACCAACTCGCCGTGATACGGGCGCGGCTCGCCGTCGTCCCACAGATGATGCATCACGCGGAGCGTCTCGGTCGTGAGTGCGCCGCGCTTTCGCATCGGGACGCCGAGCGCCTCGAATTCCGGCCTCATCCATCCCACGCCGACGCCGAGGATAAGCCGTCCACCCGAGAGTTCCTGGATCGTGGCGGCCTGTTTCGCGGTGAGCACGGCGGGACGATAGGGCAGCACCAGCACCGAGACGCCGAGCCGGATGCGGCTCGTGATACCGGCTAGATAGGCCAGCGTCGCGAGCACGTCGAGGTAGCGTCCGCCGGAGCCCTCGGTCTGGTCCGGCGGGATGCAAAGATGGTCGGAAACGAAGAGCGCGTCGAAGCCGGCAGCCTCGGCAGTGCGGGCGCATTCGCTGAGGATGTGCGGACTCGACTGCGGCCCCATGTTTCGAACGGCAATTCCGAATTTCATGGCGATTCCTCCCCAAAAAGTAGACGATTCGGGTCGATTTAGCCGAATGAATCTAATTGACGCACCCGACGCGAAAAAACCGCAAACCGGGTGTTCAACTGATGCGGCGAAAATGGCATTGATTATGACTCATTCCTTACTCCAGGGGAGAAACGCTTGGGGCGTCCGTCATCAAGAGAACGCAAGCCATATAATCTCGACGCACTTCTCGACGTGGCCGTTCGCGTGTTTCTCGACCGCGGATACGACGGCAGCTCGCTCGACCAGGTGGCGCGCGCGGCGGGAATCACCAAGGCCAGTATCTATTACCACGTCCGCAGCAAGGAGGAATTACTGCTTCGCGGTGTCGGACGCTCGTTCGACGCGCTCTACGCCGTGCTCGGCGAGCCCGAGGCGAAAAGCGGGCCCGCAACCGAGCGGCTGACGTACGTGATCCGGCGCGCGGCCGAAGTCGTCACCCGCATGCTGCCGGAATCGGCTCTGCTGCTCCGGGTGCGGGGCAACACCCAGGCTGAACGGCGCATTTTGGACCGTCGGCGCGAGCTCGACCACATGGTTGCCGAAGTGTTCGTCAGCGCCCAGAACGAAGGCGCCATCCGGACCGATATCGACCCGCGCCTGGCCACGCGGCTGGTGTTCGGGATGCTGAACTCGATCACGGAATGGTACCGGCCGGGTGGCGCGTTGAGCCCGACGGCGATCGCCGACGCGGCGATAAAAATCGCCCTGGAGGGAGTCGCGCCGCATCACGGCAATTCAGTCGCCAAACGACGCGCTTGATTTCCCGAGCGGTCGACCGGTACGGTTGGCCCGAGAGAGAGAGATCGCGATGGGCCGATTCATCATCCCCGAGGAAGGCCTCAAGCCCGCGCCCGAGGTTCCTCAGCCGAACATCTTTCCGATCGAATGGCGCGTCGAGACGCCGAAGCTGGCCGATATCTACGAGCGCGCCAAGCGCGAGGGCTACGATCCCTCGACCCTCCCGTGGGACGGTTTCGACCCCAATGCCTTCACCCGCGACCAGCGCGTCGCGATCATGTACTGGTTCGCGCTGCTCTCTAATTTCGACGCCTCGGGACCGCCGGTTTTCGCCAAGGCGATGATCCACGCGTTCGAGACGCACGAGGAAGACCCTGTGCGCAAATGCTTCTTCTCGATCACGCGCGACGAAGTGAATCACGAGGAAACCTGCGGGCGCGTCATCGCCCGTATGGTCCCCGGCGGGCCGCTTAAATGGGAGCCGCGCACGGAACTCGAGCGGGTCGCGTACAACAATATCCAATGGCTCTACCATAACGGCGGACGCTACTGGACCGGGTATTCGAACGCGCTCGGGCGCTATCCGCTCGCGGTCCTGTTCACTTCGTTCATGATGGGCGAGGTGGCGTCGTCGACGCTTTTCCACGGTATGTCGCGTGCGGCAGGCCATCCGCTGTTTCGCGACGCCTTCAAGCGAATCGGTCTCGACGAGGCTCGTCATCTGCAGATCTGCATCGCGCTGCTCGAAAAGGAGTGGCCGGGACTGACCGATGAGCATCGCGCCTTCGTTACCCGTCAGCTTCGCGCCGGATTCGTGTTCCTCTCGATGATCCTGTGGGAGCCGCCCAACCAGTTCTGGGACCTTCCCGATTGTTTCCTGTCCAACCATCGCGAGCTTATTCGTATCGCGCGCGAGGCCGGTCTCGGCGTGCTCACCGTTGAAGAACAGGCCGACAACTGGCGGCTTGCGATCGCGCGCGTGCGGCGGCTGGTCGAGCGATGGGGGATCGAATTTCCCGCCATCCCGGAGCTCGATATCGGAGGCGTTGACGTCGGCGAAATCAGCGCCGACGACATCATCCCGGTTTTCTAGATTTTTCCGCTGTCATCCTGAGCGAAGCGAAAGATCTCATGCCGCCCAAGGACCGGTGGAATGAGATTCTTCGCTTCGCGGACTTCGCTCAGAATGACCCACGTTTTGTGCCGCCGCCTTTCGACCCGTCGGTGGGTTGGGCGGCTTGCGCCACCGCTACTCATCGGTTGCCCTCGGTCGCCGCGCGCGTCTCTTTGCGTTGCAGGCGTGCGCGGATGTAGAGATCGGCGCAGGCGAAGCGCGCCTTTGCGCGGGAGGGCGATTCGATGAGGGTTCTGCTTTCGATCAAGGACGACGTCGGCGAACTCGTCCTGAACCGTCCCGACAAGTTGAACGCGGTTGACGACGCGATGGCCGCGGAGTTTAGCGAGCGTCTTCGCGAGGCCGAAAAAGCCGTGGTGCGGGCGCTCATTGTGCGCGGCGAAGGAGCGGGCTTTTGCGCGGGTCGCGATCTCGCAGGCGCCGACCCCGGCAACGAGGACGGAGAGGCGATCCTGGCGCGCGTCGTCAATCCCGTAATCAGGGAGCTTTCCGACTTTCCCGCGCCGACTTTCGCAGCCGTCCACGGCGCATGCCTCGGGGTGGGGCTGGGCCTCGCGCTCGCGTGCGACGTGGTCTACGTCTCGGAAGATCTCAAGATTGGCTCGCCCTTCGTGCGTATCGGCGCGGTGCTCGATTCGGGCGGGCATCACTTTTTCGTCTCGCGCCTCGGGCCTCATCGCGCGCTCGAACTGATTTACACGGGACGGCTTCTTTCCGGGCAGGAAGCGGCGGCGTGGGGGCTGGTTAATCAATGCGTTCCGCGCGCGGAGCTGCTGGAGAAGGTGAGGGCGCTTGCGCAGGGCGTCGCCAAAGGGCCGACGGCGGCGCTGATGGAATCGAAGCGAATAGTCAGGATGCTCGCCGAGGAGCCGCTCGGGCTGACGGAGGTTTTGCGCCGCGAAGCGAGAGCGCAGGGCGTCGCGAGCAGGACGGACGACTACCGCGAAGGTATCACGGCCTTCCTGCAGAAGCGCCCGCCGAAATTCACGGGCAGGTGAGGTTCGCGTCCCACGGGAGCCGCCGCCCGACGCCCGCGGTACACGTGGCGACCGTTAGTCGGAGCGTGCAAGGAACTCAGAAAAGCTGACCGCGCCGCTGGATTGCCCCTTCGTCCAGGAAAATGCCTTGGCGGCTCTCCAGTGGCAATCTCCCGGCGGAGCGCCTCTCCCGGTCAACGGGCGAGCAGTCGGAAAGGTCTCCCGGTTGTCATGCTGAGCGGAGCGAAGCATCTCATTCCACCGAAGCCCGGTTGGCCTGAGATTCTTCGCTCCGGCAGCCTTCGCTCAGAATGACAAACTCACCCGTCGTTCAGGTGGGTGCGGATTATATCCGGCGATATGCGGCCGGTGGCGAGAGCGCGAGCCGGGCGAAGGCGCATCATGTGGAACAGAAAAATCGTGAACGCGAAGCCCGCCGCGACCACGCATAGCGAGACCATCGCGCCCGGATCATTGCGCAGCGAAGACAACCGCCGCAAAACGTACCAGGCCGAGAGCCCGCACACCCCAAGAGAGAGCGCCGCGGCGCGCCATACGTCGCGCACCGGCGAGGCCGCTCCGTGCGCGAGGTAGCGCTTCAGTTCGCCCTGCGAGAAATAGTCGAGGAACCATCCGGTCTCCTCATCGATACCGTTGCTGTGCGGCGGCGATACGATTCTGTTCGCCAGCGGATCGATTGCCGCGGCGCCTTCGTTGTGAAGCGCGATACCTTCGAGGATCGCGCGATGGGAGCGCTCGTCGATAGGATAGGTGCGCGCGATTATGAACGAGAGCGTCGCGAAGATCGCCGGGCCGAGCGCGAAGATTCCCTTTATCGCGAGTATTACCTGCGGCGATTGCACCGCATTTGGCACGTAGCCGAGCGAGGCGAGAATCGCGATCGGAATCGCGGCGCTCGGAATCGCGACGAATTTGGGCAGGATCGCCCAGAAGGCTCCGTACTGCGCCTCGCGCCGCTTGCCCGTGTGGAACTCATCGTAATCGATCACGTCCGCCTGCATCGCGGGCGTAAGGAACAGTCCCGCGCCAAAACCGCATCCCGCCCACGAGATCAACGCGAGCAGCGGATAGACGTCGCCCTTGCCGAGAAAGAACATCGCGCCGCCGCCGGTGATCCCCGCGATGAAACTCGCGAGCCATGCCGGAAGCTTGCCGAAACGGCGCGCCCCCGCAAGCCATAGCGGCAGCGAGAGAAAGCCGAAGCCGAAGTAGCAGAGCAGTTCGATCGACAGCCAGAGTTCCGGATTCGGCGGGCGGATAACGTAGGCGTTGAAGAACGGAAGCATCGTGGCCGGAATCGCGCCGGTCACGCTGCCGACCACGTAGCTCGCGAGC
>JAKAVX010000287.1 GCA_021827465.1 Deltaproteobacteria bacterium
CCAACCCCGAAACGCCCAATGCGGTCATCATCGAGGAGATCCGCCGGCAGCGGCCCGCACTGGTTGGACTCAGTTTCCTTAGCACTACGAGCTATCCCTACGCCAAGATCCTCGCGCGCCAGATTCGCGCCGCGGATGCGCATGTCCGCCTAGCGTTCGGGGGCGTATTTGCCACGCTCAATGCCGCGCCCGTGAAGCGGCAGTGCCCGGAGGTTGATTTCGTCTGCCGCGGAGACGGCGAACAACTCCTGCTCGATCTGCTCGACCGCCTCGATGATCCCGCAACAGTTACCGGCCTGACGTGGACGAAGGACGGCAAAGTGGTAAACGTTCCCAACCGGCCACTCGACCGCAACCTCGATCAGTGGCCGTTCCCCGACCGCGAGAGCCTGCCGCTCGATTTTATCGAATCGATGCCGCTCGACGTGCCGGCGGTGCTGTCGATGGAGCGGTTCACGACCATGCAGACCTCCCGCGGGTGTCCGTGGCCGTGCGTGTTCTGTGACATACCTTTGTTCAACGAAGGCAAGTGGCGCGCGCGCAGCCCACAGCACGTGGTGGAGGAGTTCAATCACCTCCAGAGACTCGGCTATGGGGCCGTCTACTTCGTCGACGACCACTTTCTGCTGCAGCCCAAGCGCATCGAGGCGATCTGCAAAGGCATCAATGACAGCGGGGTCACGATTCAGTGGGGCTGCGAAGGACGAGTGGATTCGGTGGCGCAGCATCTCTTTCCAGCCATGGCGAAAGCGCACTGCCGGACGTTGATGTTCGGTATTGAAAGCGGCAGCCAGAAGGTGCTCGACCGGCTCAAGAAAGAGCAGACGTTGCCAGAGGTGGAAACTGCGGTAACCAACGCCAAGCGGGCGGGCATCGAGCTGGTCCACGGTTTCTTCGTGGTCGGCAGCCCCGACGAGACCGTCGAGGACATGCGGGCGACCTTCGATTTTGCCGCCAAGCTCAGGCTCGATACGTTCGCCTTCAACCGTCTGTGCGTGTATCGTGGCACCCCCCTGTGGCAGGAGTACGTGAGGCGCGGATTGGTTAATGACGCGGACGATTGGTACAAGTATTTCAAGTGCTCGGAAATCGATCCCACCTGCCTGCCGGGCGCGGTGATCAATGCGGAGCGCACCGCCGGATTCAAGCAGCTGTTCCGCTACAAAGTCACGCACTATCCGCTGCAGACCCTGCGGCTGTTGCGCCGCTTCCTGCGTCATATGCGGCTGCGCGATGTCGTCTATTTGATCATCAAGCCGTTTCTCGGTGCGAAGCGGGGATCAACGAAGAACGAGGTGCTGTCTCGTGCCGTTGAGCTAGGCGCGCAGAAAGATGCGGCAGCCCTTCTCACGCGGGTTTCCGATGTCCTACTCGTAGAGATCGCTTCCTCGTCGAACAGCGACCGGTCGCGGATGCCGTGAGGAACGGCGAGTAGACGAACTCACACCAGCTCCAAGATCTGCATCAGGCGCCCGGCACGGCTGCTTCCTCCGCGCGAATATTGGTGCCAGCGCAGCGACAACAGCGCGGCGGTGTTCGTCACACGCTTACGAAGTTCTATTGAACGGGGAACGCCGTGCGATTAATGGAAAAGAAGCCGGAGCACTGTCCGGTGTGCGGCTTCTTCAGACTCGGTTCGTTAGTCGCCTTGTCCCTTGGTCCAGATGTGGGCGCTAAGAATAGGGGTATTGAAAGCAACGGGAGGGGTCGGTGTGCCCGCAACCACGGTCTGCTCGATGGTCGCAAGACGCTTCCCTGCCGGACCGTCCAAATAGCCCACCCAGGTGCCCGCGCCGCCGCACTGCGCCGCGTTGCTGCCGCTGGACTCACCAGGACCGACGAAGGTGCTGGGGCTGACCGTGATATCCAAACTCACACGGCCCGTTGCTGAATCAACGGTGTAGGTGCCCGTGAAGGAACAGGTGAATGAATCACCCGTACCCGGTGTTCCGTAGTTGATCGTCTCCTCGCCGGCGGTGATGTTGCCGTTGCCGTCGAACAGCAGATAGCCCGCTCCCACAAACGGCCGCGCAGGCACGTCGGGGTCGCTGGCGTCCTCGCCCGTAAGCGAGGCGTCGTTCGCGTTGCCAGCCGTTATATAGCGCCCATTAAGGTTTTGCAGTCCAAAAGATGGCCCATTGCCCTCACCATGTCCTCCGCCATGATGGCCATGGCCATGACCGTGGTCATCAGCGCGGGCCGAGGTGGTTAGCCGCCAACCAAGACCTGCAGTCAGCACGAGCGCCAAAACTGCGAGGCCCCCCAAACGTAACACGGAGTGAATCGTTTTCATGCTGAACCTCCTTACTACAGCAGAAGCAACCAAAGACTACGAACGCTAAGAATAACGCAAAACCACAACATTCTGGGATCCATCTAAGAACGTTGTCAAGCGCTTTAAATTAAGCCGTGAGAAGTCAATTGAAACCGGAGCGTTTCGTGCCAGCCTTTTCGGCCTGATAGCCTTTGATTTCGAACACAGGACTGCGTTGCTCGGCAGAGATTAGCTGGCTTGAGTGCGAGGCATGCGCCGGCGGGTTGGAGCGCAAGCCCCGATGAGCTATAGGTAAAAATTGTCTTTGCCAGGCCGGAGGAAATCATTGATGAAGCCGATTATCTCAGCGGACTCTCATGTGCTTGAGGGTCCCGACACTTACGCCAAGCACATCGACAAACGCTACAAGGACGTCGCACCGCGCGTCGGCTTTGCCGAAAAGGTTGGCGCCTATTTTGACATTCACGGGATCGACAAGCCGCTGCCCCTGCGGCTCCTCTCCGGGGCTGGCAAGTCACCGATCGAAATCGAACGGCACGCGCTCCGCTACGAGGAGGTCTATCGCGGTGCTTACGATCCCGAGGCGCGGGTTGGCGACCAGGAGCGCGACGGCATCTCCGCCGAGATCCTTTATCCCAGCGCCGGCATGGTCATCTGCAAGCATCCCGACGTCGACTACCGCAAGGCTTGTCTCGACGCCTACAACCTGTGGCTTGCCGAGTACTGCTCGGCGCATCCGGACCGCCTGCTGGGAGCCGGAATGGTTTCGATGCGGACGCCGGATGACTCGATCGCCGAAGTGCGCAAGATCAAGGAGCTTGGGTTAAAAGGCGTGATGCTGCCGGGGTGGCCGGCCGCGGAAGACTACGACAGCCGCATGTACGACAGCTTCTGGGCGGTGTGCGTGGAGAACGGTTTCCCGGTGACGTTCCATCATCTGCCGGGCTCCCGCAATCCCAACGACTCGACGGACTCCATTTACGGCTACGCCAACCGCGGGGTGAACTCGAAGCTTAACTCGTGGATGAACCTGATTCGCGGCAATCAGGATATCCTCGCGATGTTCGTCTTCGGCGGCGTCTTCGAGCGCCATCCGAAACTCAAGCTGGTGTGCGCCGAGGCCGACGCCGGATGGGTGCCGCACTTCATGTACCGGATGGACTACGCCTACGACCACCATCGCCATCACGTAAAGACCGAGGAGCTATCTCACCCGCCGAGCTATTACCTCCGCAACAACGTGTATTTGACTTTCCAGGATGACACGATCGCCTTCAAGACGCGCCATCTGATGAACATCCACCGGCTGCTGTGGGCCAACGATTTTCCGCATTTCGATTCAACCTGGCCGCACTCGCAGGAAGTGATCCGCACGGAGATGGCTGACTTGACCGCGGCCGAGAAGGACCTGGTGCTCCACGACAACCTGGTCGAGTGCTACGGCCTGAGTGCTTAGGAAACTACGATCGACCGAGCAGAGGGGGCGCGCCTTAGTATGCGTATGGGCGCCCCGAGGCGCGTTATGAGAATCGACGTCCACACTCACTTCTACCCAATCGAGCTGATGCGCCGCCTGGAACGGCGGTCGGGCTACCCGCACGCACGAAGTTCGGACGGAAAGACACTGCTTCACTGTTGGGAAAGCTTCGCGCTGCCTTTCGTCCCGGCTCTTCATGATCTGAGCGCCAAGCTCGCCGATATGGATCGTATCGGCGTCGATGTGGCAGTCCTGAGCCTCAACATGCCCGGTCCCGAGCTCGCCGGTGGAACTGAGGCGGACGAACTGGCACGAATTGCCAACGACGCACTCGCCGAGGCGATCGCCCGCCATCCCAAACGCCTGTGGGGCTTGGCTACGCTTGGCTTCGGCAGTATCGACGCCACGCTAAAGGAACTGGACCGCTGCCTGACAAAACTCGGCTTTCGCGGTCTTCAAGTCATGTCGACCATCAACGGCAAGAGCCTGGACGCGCTCGAACTGCGTCCGGTCTTTGAATACATGGCGAAAGCCAACCGGCCGATTTTCGTCCATCCCACGATGCCGCTTAATCGCATAGGCCTGATGGATATTGTCCCGGTGCCGGCCGTTGCCTTCGCCTTCGACACCACGCTTGCGGCGGTGCGCCTCGCGATGTCGGGCGCCTTGCGCGAGTACGCTACCGGCCCGATTATCATTCCCCACGTCGGCGGGACGCTGCCGTACCTGATGCCGCGGATTGAGGGTCTGATGGCGGCCTTCGGGGCTCGCGCGCTCGAGAAGGATCCGATTTCATACCTGAAGCGGCTCTACATGGATACGGTTGCGTACACGCCTGAGCCGATCGGCTACTGTCTGGCGGCGATGGGCGCCGACCATCTGCTGTTTGGCAGCGACCATCCGCACGGTCCCTGGCAGACTACGGCTGACCTGCTCGACCAGGCCGTAGGCTCACCCGTCGAGCGCGAC
>JAKAVX010000288.1 GCA_021827465.1 Deltaproteobacteria bacterium
GATACCGGCGCGGGCTTCAACACGGCGGCGAGGTGCTCGTGCGCGGCCAGCGCGTGCCCGTGGTCGGCGCGGTGTGCATGGACCTTACGATGGTCGATCTGACGGACGTGCCGGGAGCCGCGGTCGGCGACGAAGTAATACTTTGGGGACGCAGCGGCGAGGAAACAATCAGCGTCAACGACGTGGCCCGAATCGCGCAAACCATCTCGTACGAGATGCTCTGCACGGTGGGACGGCGCGTGCCGCGTATCGCAAGGAGCTGAATTCGATGAATACGGACAAGGTCACGATACGGCGGGCGCTGCTCGGCGTCTCGGACAAAAACGGCCTGGCGGAGTTTGCCCGCGTGCTCGAGCGCCATGGCGTCGAGATTCTTTCCACCGGCGGCACCAAGGCCGCGCTAGAGAAGGCCGGCGTGCGGGTCAAAGCGGTGGAGGATTTCACCGGGTTTCCCGAGATGCTCGACGGACGCGTAAAGACGCTCCATCCGAAGATTCACGGCGGAATCCTCGCCCGGCGCGCCGAACCGTCGCATCAGCGCCAGATGAAGGAACACGGGATCGAGCCGATCGACCTCGTGGTCGTCAACTTCTATCCGTTCGAGCAGACCGTTGCGAAGCCGGACGTGGCGCTAGACGACGCGATCGAGAATATCGATATCGGAGGGCCGACGCTGGTCCGCGCCGCCGCCAAGAACTACGGCGACGTGGCGGTAGTCGTCGATCCCGCCGACTATTCCACTCTGGCCGGAGAACTCGACGCGAACAACGGCGCGATCGGGCTGGACACGCGATGGGGTCTTGCGCGAAAGGCGTTCGCCCGCGTGACCGCGTATGACTGCGCGATCTCGAACTATCTCGGCACGAAGGCCGAAGGCGAATCAACGCCGCTCGGCGAGACTTTCAGCCTCTCGTTCCCGCGCGAGCAGAAGCTCCGCTACGGCGAGAACCCGCATCAGCAGGCCGCGCTCTACGGCAACTTTCTCGATATCGCCGATCAGCTTCACGGCCGCGAACTGTCCTTCAACAACGTCGTCGATATCAGCTCGGCGATTAACCTTATCGTGGAATTCCAGCGCGAGCCGCGCGCCGTAGTCGCGATCCTGAAGCATAATACGCCGTGCGGCGTGGGCGTCGCCGACACGCTCAAGGCCGCGTGGGACAAGGCGTTCGCGACCGACCCCGATTCTCCGTTCGGCGGAATCATAATCGCCAACCGTCCCTGGGACCTCGAATTCGCCCGCACCGTCGATGAACTTTTCACCGAGGTCCTGATCGGCCTCGACTACCCGCCCGAGGTGCTCGAATTCCTGCGCAAGAAGAAGAACCGGCGCGTGATGCGGTTTCATCCCGAGGCGATCCGGCGCGAGGAAGTCGATCTGAAGCGCGTGCTCGGCGGAGTCCTCGTTCAGACGCCCGACCTTGCGATCGAGGACCCGCGCGAGGCCAAAGTCGTGACGAAGCGCAGACCGACCGAGGCGGAACTGGGGGCGATGGCGTTCGGTATCAAGGTCTGCAAACATATTAAGTCCAATGCGATCGCGTTCGTCGCCGGGGATCGCACGCTTGCGGTCGGCGGCGGTGCGACTTCGCGTATCGACCCTGTATACGCGGCGCGGGAAAAGGCCGCGCGGCTCAAGGTTTCCTTGCAAGGCTCGGTCCTTGTTTCTGAGGCGCTGTTCCCCTTCCCCGACGGCCCGACGCTGGCCGCCGAGGCGGGAGCAACCGCCATCGCGCAGCCGGGCGGCGCGGTGCGCGACGACGAGGTTATCGAAGCGGCAGACCGCTTCGGCCTTGCGATGGTTTTCACGGGAGTGCGTCATTTCCGCCATTAAGGCGTGTCCTAAATGAAGGTCCTGGTAGTAGGAAAAGGCGGCCGCGAGCACGCGCTATGCTGGCGGCTTAGCCAGAGCCAGGCGGTGCGCGGGCTTTACTGCGCGAGCGGCAATCCGGGTATCGACAAGATCGCAGAGCCGGTCCCGCTCGCGCCCGGCGATACCGCGGGATTGCTCGGCTTCGCGCGCGACAATTCGATCGATCTTACCGTCGTCGGGCCCGAGGACCCGCTCGCCGCCGGAATCGTTGACGAGTTCACCCGGGCGGGCCTTCCCATTTTCGGACCCACGGCCGCCGCCGCGCAGCTCGAGACCAGCAAGTCGTTCGCAAAGACCGTGATGCGCGAGGCGGGCGTGCCGACCGCCGATTTTGCGGTGTTCGACGATTTCGAAGCCGCGCGCCGCTACCTCGCGGCGCATCGCGGGCCCACCGTCGTCAAGGCCGACGGTCTCGCGCTCGGAAAGGGCGTCACGGTCTGCCCGGATACCGACACGGCGCTCGGCGCGCTTGCCGACGCGATGGAGCATCGCAAGTTCGGCAACGCCGGCGCGCGTGTGGTGATCGAGCAAGTCCTTCGCGGCCAGGAGCTTTCCTTCTTCGCGCTGTGCGACGGCGAGAACGCGCTCGCCCTTGGGATGTGCCAGGACCACAAGGCGGTCTTCGACGGCGATCGCGGTCCGAACACGGGTGGGATGGGCGCGTATTCGCCGGTGCCGCAGTTTGACGCGACGCTCGAAGAGCGCATCCTCAGCGAAGTCGTAAAGCCGACGCTTCGCGCGATGAAGGCGCGCGGTACGGAGTTCCGCGGCGTGCTCTTCGTCGGCGTGATGGTCGACGGGGAGCAAATCAACGTCCTCGAATTCAACGTGCGATTCGGCGACCCGGAATGTCAGCCGCTGATGATGCGGTTTCAGGGCGATCTTGCCGAGGCGCTTCTTGCCGCGGCCGAGGGCAGGCTCGATCAAATCGCGATAACCCTCTCGCCGGCCAGCGCCGCAACCGTGGTGCTCGCCTCGGGCGGATATCCGGGCAAATACCGCAAGGGAATTCCGATCTCCGGGCTGGAACGAATCGAAGGCGCCGAGCCGTCGGACTTAAAGGTCCAGTGGGCGCTCGACAAGGTCCGGGTGAAGGTCTTTCAGGCCGGCACCGCGCTCCGCGACGGCCAACTGGTGACCGACGGCGGACGCGTGCTCGCCGTGACCGCGATGGCGCCGACGCTCGGGCAGGCGCTCCGGGCCGCCTATGAGGGCGCCGATCTGATAAAATTCGAGGGCAAGCATATGCGCCGCGATATCGGACGGCGCGCGCTCGATTATCTCGCACGCAACCGATGAAGTAGCCGTGGCTGCAAAACCCTCAGAAATTGCGGGGCTCGACGAAGCGCTCGCGGCGCTTCGCGCGGACGAACTCGTCGTCTATCCGACCGAAACCTATTACGCGCTGGGCGCCGACCCGTTTTCCGAGGACGCGATGGAGCGGTTGTTCGCGCTCAAGGGACGCGACCCTGAAAAGCCGGTCGCGCTTATCGCCGCCGACGCGCCGATGGCTTTCGCGCTCGCACGCTCAACCCCCGAATCGGCGCACGCGCTCGCCGACGCGTTCTGGCCGGGACCGCTTACGCTGGTCCTCGCGCCGCGCGACGGTATCCCTGGCGCGCTTATCGGACCAACCGGCGGCGTCGGCGTGCGAGTCTCGCCGAATCCCGTGGCTCGCGCGCTAAGCGCCGGACTCGGCCGGCCGATAACCGCGACCAGCGCGAATCTCTCGGGCCAACCTCCCGCATCAACCCTTTCCGCGGCTCGCGCCGCACTTGGAGATAGAGTGAGAGTGTATCTTGAAGGTGGAACGCTTCACGCGTCGGCCCCGAGCACGGTGGTCGCGTGCGAAGACGAGGGATTCCGGATTATTCGCGCGGGCGCGATCGTCGAGCGCGAACTTGTCGCCGCGCTTTCGACCGGAGCGCTCAAATGAGCGGCTTCGGCGAACGTATCGAACCGCTCCGCGCGCTGCTTTATGATCCCGAACAGGTCGGCGACCTGCGCAAGGTCGTCGCCCCGCCCTACGATCTGATTAACGATCGGCAGCAGAACGAACTCTACGAACGAAGCCCGTACAACGTTGTACGGCTTGAACTTGCGCGCGACGCGGATCGGTACGCGGCGTCGGCGCATACGATGACGCGATGGAGGCGCGAGGGCGCGCTCAGGTTCGCCCCGCGTCCCGCGATCTATCACTACACGCAGGACTTCACGGTCGAAGGACGAAAGCTAAGCCGCACCGGCCTTATCGTCCGTATCAGGCTCGAGGAATTCGCAAGCGGCGGAATCCTGCCGCACGAAAAAACTTTTCCCGCCGCGAAGCAGGACCGGCTCGAGCTCCTGCAGGCGCTCGAGACCAACGTAAGCTCCATCTTCGGCCTCTACCCGGGCACGTATCCCGATCTTGCCGCGGTGCTTCGCACGGTCGCCGCGCGCGAGCCATTCGCCGATATCGTCGACGACCTCGGTATCCGAAACCGGATCCGGCCGATTGAAGATCCCGGGGAAATCGGCGTCGTCCAGCGCGCGCTCAACGCGACGCGCATCCTCATCGCCGACGGACACCATCGCTACGAGACCGCGCTCAACTATCGCCGGATGCGCCGCGAGGCCGAAGGCGACCCGAAAGAAATCCGTCCGTACGACTACACGATGATGACGCTGGTTGCGTTCGACGATCCGGGCCTCGTCATCCTGCCGACCCATCGCGTGGTCGCCAGGCTCGACGCGGGCGCGGCGGAAACGTTCGTCGAACGCGCGCGCGAGGCGTTCGAGATTACGGAGACCGAGGACCGCGCCGCGTTTCTCGCCGAGCTGTCACAGCGCGGACGCGG
>JAKAVX010000289.1 GCA_021827465.1 Deltaproteobacteria bacterium
CGAATGGCTTACCAAGGACATCGATCTAAAGCCCTCCTTCCTCGTCCCGTACCGCGTCCTCAAGCCGGAGCCAGATCTCGGCTACGGGAACCCGGACGTACCGAACATGCTCATCCAGGGCGACAACCTGGAGGCGTTAATTTCGCTGCGCCCCTCCTTCGCCGGCTCCGTGAAATGCGTATTTATCGATCCGCCCTACAACACGCGAAGCGCATTCGCGCAGTACGACGATAACCTCGAGCATACGAAGTGGCTATCGCTCATTTATCCGCGTCTGGAAATGCTCCGCGATCTTCTCACGCGCGACGGTAGCATCTGGGTCTCGATCGATGACAACGAAGCCCACTACCTCAAGGTTGTCATGGACGAGATTTTCGGTCGCGCAAACTTCGTCGCCAACGTCCTTTGGCAGAAGCGGACATCACCCGATGCTCGGCTATCGCTCGGAGCGGCGCACGACCACATCCTCGTGTACGCTCGCGATATTCGCGAGACGCGTTTCAATAAGGTGCCGCGCGAAGATGATACAAAGGGCTTTGCGAATCCCGACGAGGATTCACGCGGGCCATGGGCTTCGACCGACTTTACGGCGCAAGGCTGGCGACCAAACCAGATGTATCGAATCACGACACCGGGCGGAAAGACATATGACCCGCCGGGCGGCCGATGCTGGGCTAACGTCGAGCCCGCCTTTAAAACGCTGCTTGCGGATAACCGCATGTGGTTCGGGAGGACCGGCACGTCACGCCCTCGCGTGAAGCACTTTCTCTCTGAGTCCGAGGGCATAACCACTTGGACATGGTGGACGAACAAGGAAGTCGGACACAATCAAGAAGCAAAAATCGAGAGCAAGGAACTCTTCGGCGACGGCAACGCATTCGACACGCCGAAGCCAGAGCGACTGCTCCGTCGCATCATCGAACTCGCGACGGAACCCGGCGATCTCGTTCTCGATAGTTTTCTCGGGTCCGGAACGACCGCAGCGGTCGCGCATAAGATGGGCCGCCGCTACATCGGCATCGAGAACGGCGAGCACGCAGAAACATTTTGCGCCGTTCGCTTGCGCAAAGTGATCGATGGCGACAAGGGCGGCGTTTCCGAAGCCCTTTCGTGGAAGGGCGGGGGTGGCTTCGGCTTCTTTCGTCTCGGCGACGCCGTGTTCGACGAGTACGGCCAAATCAACCCCAAGGTCACCTTCGATCAGCTGGCAGCGCACGTGTGGTTCACAGAAACGAAGGCGCCGTACATGGGCAAGGCGACCACGCCATATCTCGGCGAGGAGGATGGAATCGCATACTATCTCCTCTACAACGGCATTCTAGGCGACCGTCGCCCGGACGGCGGCAACGTCCTGACACGGCAGGTCCTCACTGACCTGCGGGCCCACAATGGCCCGAAGGTTATTTACGGCGCCGGTACGCGGCTCTCGTCGGAGCGACTGGTCAATCTTGGAATCACGTTTAAGCAGACTCCCTACGATTTGAAGGTGCGTTAGGTGGCTTTTAAACTCAAGGACTATCAGGGGGACTCCCTCGACGCGCTCCGCTCCTATCTCGACCAGGCGCGGATGTACGGCGCGAGGGAGGCGTTTGTTCGCGGCCGCGGCGCCGACGCGCCGGATGGCTTCCGCGTCAGCTACCGCGAGATAGAAGGTCTCGAAGGTGTACCTTACGTTTGCATACGCGTGCCAACCGGCGGTGGCAAGACGTTGCTCGCAGGGTACAGCATCCCAATTGCCGGCGAAACCTATCTCGACCAGGAGTTCCCGGCAACGCTTTGGTTCGTCCCGTCGAAGACGATCCAAGAGCAAACGATCGACGCGATGAAGGACGAAAACCACCCGTACCGCGTCGCACTGGAAGACGCATTCGGCGGCAGAGTCCGGGTCTTCGATAGTTCTGAAATCACGCAGATTCGGCCATCAGACCTCAGCGAATCTGCCTGCGTCATCGTGAGCACGCTCGCAGCCGTTCGCATCGAGGATACGGAGAGCCGACACTTCTACTCTCACAATGAAAATTTCGAGCCCTTCTTTCGCCCGATCCCGGCGAATACGCCGGATCTCGAACGCGACGACGCGGGGCGCATCAAGTATTCCTTTGCGAACCTTCTCCACCTGAAGAGGCCCGTGGTTATCGTGGACGAGGCCCACAATGCCCGCACGTCCCTGTCGTTCGCCTCGCTCGCGCGCGTCAATCCGGCCTGCATCATCGAGTTCACGGCGACCCCCGATCGCAATCCCAAGACGGGAAGCAACGTACTCTACAGCGTCAATGCGAAGCAATTGAGCGACGAAGAGATGATCAAGATGCCGATCGTCCTCACGGAGCACAAGACTTGGGAGGATGCCGTGCACGGAGCCGTCGCCGAACGCGACTCTCTAGCAAAGGTTTCCCAGGCCGGGCACGATGTCGTTCGTCCAATCGTCCTCTTCCAGGCGCAGAACAAAGACCGCGACGTCAACGTAGATTTTCTCCTCAAACATCTCCAAGAGAACGAGGGAATCGATCGCGACCGCATCGCTGTTGCCACCGGAGACCAACGTGAACTTGAGGGCATTGACCTGTTCGCCGCTGCGTGCAAGGTCGATTACATTATCACTGTAGCGGCGCTGCGCGAAGGATGGGATTGTTCCTATGCATACGTCCTCTGCTCCGTTTCCGACTTGCGCTCCGCTACCGCCATCGAGCAATTGCTTGGCCGCGTGCTTCGCATGCCGTTTGCCAAGCGACGGGCCGAGCCGGCTCTTAACAAGGCGTATGCGCACGTTGTAAGCCAGAGTTTCATCGAGGCCGCCCAATCGCTCCAAGACCGCCTCGTCCAAAAGATGGGCTTCGAGACGAACGACTTCCTCGACGCTATCGAACCCGGGCGCGACGATTTATTCGGCGGGCAGCGGTTCGATGAAGTGCGCGAGCCCTGTCCGTTCGTTATCGAGTTGCCGCAGCCGCCCGACCTCGTTCTTACCGGCGGCCCGGAAGACGGGACGGTCTCATACAAGCCTACCGCGAGCGGCACATTTGAAGTTACGGTCACGGGACGGTTGACGAGCGAGATCAAGGCAAACATTCTCGCTGTCGTACCGAAATCGGAACGGGACCGCGTAGAGAGTGCGTTCAGCCTACACGAAGCGTTGTTTCAGAGACCGAAGTCCCCATCCGAAAAGGGAGAGCGCTTCAGCCTTCCTCGCCTGGCTGTTCCTATCCAGGGCGAACTCGAACTGGCCGAACCCCATCTCTTTCTAGACTATGCCCAGTGGAATCTGTTGGAGTACAAGGCGGAAATCCCAAACTTCCACTACGATGCGAACACGCAAACGTGGATCTATGACTTCCATCCTACGCCGGATGGGAAAGAGACGCTCAAATACAAACTCGCGGACAACCAGGGCGAAGACATTCTTCTACCTGGCCTCAACGTAGGGTGGACCGAATACGATCTCGTTCGTTGGCTCGACCGCAAAACACGCGACGCAAGCACCCCTCAGTTGGTGCTGATCGAATGGCTCCGGCGGCTCGTCAAGCACCTGGAGAATGACCGCAAATACTCGATTGAAACGCTCGTCAGGGCCAAGTTCATTCTTTCACCCGCGATCGTGCGCTACATTCATACCTGCAAACAGGAAGCCAAGGCCAAAGGCTATCAGGAACTCATGTTCGGCCCGCGGGCTGCGCCTGAAACGTCGTTCACATATGAGTTCACGTTTGACCCAGCCGGCTATACGCCCAGAGAGGCGTATACCGGCAGGCACCTCTTCTCGCACCACTACTATCCGAAAGTTGGGGACCTAAAGAGCGAAGGCGAGGAATTTGCCTGCGCGCAGGTGATCGATTCACTGAAGGCCGTGGACTTCTGGGTTCGCAACCTTGAGCGCCAGCCGGAGAAGTCATTCTCTATGCCGACGTCAACAGACCGCTTCTACCCCGATTTCGTGTGCCGGCTCAAAGATGGCCGAACGCTCGTCGTCGAGTACAAGGGCGAGGTCTACAAGACCAATGATGATTCCGGCGAGAAGCGCCAGGTGGGTCAGTTGTGGGCTGACCTTAGCGGCGGGAAGTGCCTATTTATCATGGCTGCGAAGGACGAAGGCGGCCGTGGTGTTGAGAAGCAGATCCGCGACCTTATCGAAAAATAACGGAAGGGAAATCACTAGATGCCAAGACGATCGCAGTTCGCCAGCGTCGCCGAGGAATGGCTTCGCAAGAACGCCGGCGGCAAACCAGTTTCAACCAAAGATTTTTGGGTCGGTCTGTCAGCGCTACATCCGAGCCTTACGTCGCCGAGCGAGGGGCGAAAAACGCCAAAGGCGACCTGCATGCGCGACCTTCGCAAGGACCCGGCGTTCGAACTTGGGGGGGGGAAGATCGGCCTAAAGAATTAGCCGTCGAGAAACCGCGCCTCAAGCGTTCAATTCAGCAGGCGATACCGCCCCCGTCGGGCACTCTATATGCGCGTTGCGCTTCGGATGGGCGACGGGAGGGTGCCGAAAATGGCGCCGTCAAGGCCCGCGCCGCATGGAAAACGTCGCCGATGTGAATATTTAATGAAGAGATGGCGTCGCCGGAATAGCAAACGGGGCGCCGCCGGCGCCCCGTTTGCTGACTGCCGCCGTTAGGCTATCCGCGATAGCGCAGGAACGCCGGCACCTCGATATCGTCCATGTTGAGCGGCGTTACGGCGTCGACTTTGCCGTCGAAACTAAAGGCG
>JAKAVX010000290.1 GCA_021827465.1 Deltaproteobacteria bacterium
TCAGCGCTTCGGAGCCTCCTGTTGCCGGATCGAGAGCGACAACGTAAAGCGGAAAACGGGTCTCGGCGACGCTGACCTCGGTACGCGCGTCGCAACCGCATCGCGCCGCCATCGCGTCGTTCACGGTGGTGAAACGTCCGAGATTGAGCGAGGCGGTCGGGAGGTTGGACTTGGGCACCGTCAGCCTGAGGATCGATCGGCTGAGTGAGACTTCCGAGTAGATCGGAACCCCATTGACGGTTCCGTGATCCTCCACCCATTGCATGAAGGCACTCTTGGTCATTCGATGTTGCACTTTATAGCGCTTGCGCAGCTTTGCGACGGTGCGATTCACGGAGCCGCGACGGCGTTTGGTTCTTGGAACCACGATCTGCTGATGCACGATGCGCCACATGCGTTTCGACCAATCCGCCATCAATGCCGGATCGCCGCCGGGCAGGGCCTGGTATTCGATCGCCGCGTCTTCGGCCTCGACCACGTCGCTGCGTCGGAGCGCCTGCTCGACCCGGTTCGCCGTCTCGTTGCGCATCGAGGTTTCGATCGCGGCGAGAATCGGGCCGCTCTGGCTGCCGGGTTCGCGCGCGGCGATGAGGCAGGTCTGGCGCTGCGCCGTAAGAGGATAGGCCGGCGCACCAATCTTGTGCTCAGTCAGGCACAGATCGTCTCTCGCCTCGCGTAACTCCGCGGGACTCAAGTTGCGCGGATTGGCGAGGAGGGCAGCCAGTTCGCGATGGGCCGCGGCGTATTGGCCGGCAGCCATCTGCTGACGGGTCGTGCGCAATGCGCTCGGCGCACATCCCGAGATGACCGTGGCGGCCATCGCGAGCGTGAGCGCCGCAATCACGGGAAAAAGCCCGGAAGCTGGCCAGTAGTCTGATGCGGAGGTGAGCGCCGGAGCGGTCGTAGAGAATTTATCGTTCATGGCTAATCGGGTCACGGCCTTGTTACGTTTGTCTCCTGTCGGCTTTTCCCCCAGACCGAGTTTGACCGCGCCGCGATTGCTGTGCAAGGCGCGAAGCGGCCTTGCAGGGTGGCTCGGGCCTTCGCGGTTGGCCGATTCATAGTCGGCAGAGGCCAGCACAAGCGAAGTCGCGCACGCCGGCGGCGCGGGAGAGGTCCCGGGCCCGAGCGAAACAGGCGGTGTGCGAGAAATCGGGCGGACAAAGCGGCAAATCTAGGCTTTGGCTGTCTATTCAATTCACGATTCTGACTAGCCGTGCCCTATCGGGCATTAATAGGTATTGGCTCGCCTGCCGACTGAGTATCGTGGACAATAGGTACACCTGTTTTGTTGCGAAACGACGGCATAGTGCACAGCTGCCCGGAGTGTCCTGTGTAGGGACATAAAGCGTACCAATTCTAAAGCGCTGTCACATCCGGCAAACAGATAGTTCAGCATTCTCGTCGCTTGCCGATGGCATAGGACATGCACCTCCATCGTCTCAGGGAAAAAAACACGTGTGATTGGGGAGCGAGCGGTGGGAGTGGCTGGCAACGGAATATTCCGCAAGGCGACCACGAGGCGGCCGCGGATGCGATCCGAGCGGGAACGCGGGCAGATGCTCGTGATCATAACGGTGCTGCTGCCGGTCCTGCTCGGAGCGCTGGCGCTCGGGGTCGATGTCTCGGTTTTTTATTTCGAATGGGCGCAGCTGCAAAAGGCGGCGGACGCATCGGCTTTGGCCGGCGCCGGTTATCTGCCGGGAAACCCCGACCGCGGGGTCGAAACCGCAGAGAGCTACGCGGAGATGAACGGTGTCAACGAGGACGAAATCGTTTCGGTGACCGCTGGGAGCGACAATTCGACGCTGACGGTCGAGCTCTCGCGCGAGGTTCCATATTACTTCGGACGGATACTTGGGCTTACCCAGACCCGGGTGGTGGCGAGCGCGACAGCGGAAGTCGAAGGTACCCGGTCAGCGACCGGTATCCTGCCGGTGGGTATCGATTCGCAGACGAGCTACACGTTCGGGCAGCAGATCAGCCTTATTTTTTCCGCATCGTCTTACGGCCCTGGCAACTGGGGAGGGCTAGCGCTGGGTGAGCCGGGCGCTAGCACCTTCGAGAACAATGTGATCGACGGGTACGGCGGATCGGTGAGCGTCGGCCAAATGGTGACGACGCAGACCGGAGAGATGGTGGGGCCGACCCTGACTGCATTCCAGACGCGTATCGATTCGGGTGAGAGCGCGTACCCGGACGCGACCTGCGAGGACCATTCGCTCAACGATCCGCGGGCGGTCACCGTGCCGATTGTCAATTACGCAAACATCAACGGCAGTTCGCAGGTGCCGGTCGTTGGCTTTGCGCGGTTGTGGCTGGTGAGCATCGATTCGCATCTGGACGTCCAGGCGATTTTTCTACAGGAAACGGCGGCGGGCGGAAGTCCGGGCGGTTCGTCGGCGTACGGCGCTTATCAGGCGGTGCTTATCCAGTGAGGTGGCGTGTGAAGGGCATGAGAGCGGCATGGCGTTCGGACCCGCGCCGGAATCGAGGAGAAACGCAGGGAAGAGACGTTCCGACAGGAACGATTATTACCGAATGCCGAGCGGGTATCGGCAAGGAGGAGGCAACATGGAGTTGCTCAATCGATGGTTCGTCAGAGTCAGGGAGAGTGTGCGCGGACAGACGATGACTGAGTATGTGCTGATCATCGCCGCGGTCGCGGTGGCCGGGTACACCGCATACGTCGCGCTCGAAGGCGGAATCGACGGGCTTATCAAGAGCGTGACGACCACTCTCAGCGGTGCTTAAGCGCGGATGCGGACGGTTGTGAATCGATCCGGCCGGGCGGTGCGGCGAGTGCTCCGCCCGGTTTCAGGCGCGAAACCTGAACCAGTCAGATGAAGGCGGCGACAGTGGGAGGCGGAAGATTGACAGGACATGGGGCGAGCGGACGTGGCCAGTCGATGGCGGAGTTCGCACTACTCACTCCGCTACTCATTGTCTTCGTGTTCATCACTATAACTTTCGCGGTGATAGGGCAGGCGGAACTGGCCGTGAGCCAGCTTGCGTACAGCGGCGCACGCTACGCCAGTGTCAATCCGACGCTCAGCTCGGGCTCTATCGAGAGCTACATCAAGGCGGGCAATCTCGGTTCGCCGACCATCACGGCGGACGGCGGCGCGTTGCTCACGGTGGACGTTGAACAGGCGAGCAGTTTCGGACAGCCGGTGACCGTGACGATCTCCTACGACCTGAGTTCCAACGTTCTCGTGTCGAGCATGACAACGCTGTTCGCAAGCCTCGGGATGCCGGTGACGTTTCCAAGCACCGTCACAGCGACCGAAAGCGCGATGAGCGAATAGAGCGCGGGGCGTGGAGATGGTGCGAAGAGCGGGCGGCGGGAGGAACAGGGCAGCATGAGACGGCCAACGATATTCCTGATGCTGGCGGTGGTAACGGCGTTCCTGGCCGCGGTGGTGGTGTTTTCCGCGCTCCGCGCGCGAGAAGCCCAGCTTCGCAAGGTGCTGGCCGATCAGGTCAATATCGTGGTCGCGGCCAGGGATATTCCGATCGGCGCCAAGCTCGCTCCCGGGATGCTCAGGCTGGCGCCGTGGGCCTCGAACAGCGTTCCCAGGGGAGTTTTCACGAGTACTGCGGCGCTCGACAACAGCTACGCGCGCACCGAGTTTCTCGGGGGCGAGCCGATCGTCAAGAAGGGAATTTTTACCAGCGATACGGCCGGCGCGGTGATGCCGCTCCTGATACCGCATGGGATGCGCGCGATGTCGGTGCCGGTGGACGCTGTGAGCGATATCGCGGGCTTCGTCAAACCGCGTACGCGGGTTGACGTGCTGGCAGCGATCGCGGGTAACGGCCGCGGAACCAGTCCCTTTTCCAAGGTCGTTCTGCAGGACGTGCAGGTTCTCGCCGTTGCCCAGGAGATCGGTCCCGGCAAGGACGAGCCCAAGGTAGTGAAGGTGGTCACGCTGCTCGTGACGCCTCATCAGGCCGAGAAGCTTACGCTCGCCAGCCGCGAGGGAACCCTGCGGCTAGCGATGCGCAATTACACGGACACGACGATTGTACCGACGTCGGGCAGCGATATCGCAGACCTGCTTGGGCGCCCCGAGCTGTCTTCGGTGATGGTGTCGCAGGCCGCGCGGGCGGAACCGGGTGGCAAGCCATCTCCGATTCATGGCGAGCGCCGCGGTTACTCGATCGAGATCATGCGCGACGGCAAAAAGGCCGAGACGGTTTCGTTCGTCAGCCAGAGGATGCGCGAGGTACACGCCGCGGCGAGGCGTTCCTCGGTGAGCGGCCCGGACGCGAAGATGGCGGCGCGCGCGCCGGCCACGACCGCGATGGCGCCCCGGGCCGGAATCGCTGACGCTTCGCGGACGGCGGGGTTCATGCCCGCGCCGGCCAGGACGATCGAGATTCCGTAGCAGGCGACGGGGGCGCGGAGGGAGGAACGATGAACCTACGGTTGGCTTGCAAGATCGCACCGGCACTGCTGGCCGCGCTTGTGCTTGACTGCGGCTTCGCCGCTGCGCAGTTCAGCCCGCGGCATCGCACCATTGCGCTCAACGCGGGCGAGAGCCGGGTTATCGATGACGTAGAGCCAAGCTCGGTCCCCGATATCCGCGTGATCGTCAATCCGCACGCTCTGGTGCTCAACGCCGAGTCGCCGGGAAAAATCGTCCTCCTCGGAGCCGAGCGCGGGGAGTGGAAGATATCGGTCACGCAGGCCGACGGGC
>JAKAVX010000291.1 GCA_021827465.1 Deltaproteobacteria bacterium
GATCTTCCCTTGCAACGACCATGATGCTCGCAGTCGTCGCCGGATTCCCGTCCAGCGCGCGGCACTTACTTTACAACGCTATGGGCTCGACGCTACGAACCGTAGGCGCAGATTCTCAACAGAACTGCTACATTTGCTCGCGGCCCGGCGCGCTCGCGCGGGGCGATTCCTGGCCATTATTTGCTCGAAGCACCTGATAATAATGCCGATCGAACTGTTGCTGCCCCGAATGCGCAAGAATATCGCATGGCTCGGTCAAAGTCCGCCAGCCGACGCGCAGCTGGCGTTCGCCGAGCGCGAGTATGTCGTCGCCGAGTGTACAGCCGCGGACCTCAAGAGGCCCGAGTATCTCGCAGGCCTTTCGGCCGTCGTTCTTACCCAGAGCGAGGATAAACCGCTAACAATCACTCGTGAACTTGAGGCGCATGCAGAATCTCTACTCGACTACGATTGCCGAATAATAGTGCGCGCGGCTAGGGGCGTCGGAGCCATCGTTGGCGCCATCGGATCTCTGGGAATACCGGCGGCAGGGCTACCTGCAGACGCCGCGACCACCAAACAAGAGGATCCCCCGCTACCGTTCGCGCGGTATTTCGACGCCAGTGTTGGGTGGGCAGAAATTGCGAATTTCGTGCAGACTTGTCCTCATCGGCCGTATCCTAGCCTTTCCCTAAATATTGAGGTCACAAAAACCGACGACGGCAGCGTTGTCCTCGATTCTTCGATCGAAATTCTACTGCGTCGCGCATTTTCGGATTGTTCTAAGTTGTGTGTGGAAAAGCTGGCCGGCGCTCGCTCTGGCGCTAAGGTGTACCGCGTTTATGCTGAGCTCTGCGGAGGCGTGCTGGGCGAAGTAACGCAACCGTTTATCGTCAAAACTGCGTCGCGCGATGAGATTATTAGCGAGTATGTAAACTATGAGGACAAAGTTCACCCATATATTCCCTTCCATCTTGGCCCGCATTTGGACTACAAGCGTTGCTGCTTGGGTGGTAATGGCGGATTGTTAGTTCTCAACTACGTTACCGAGTCAGAAACGCTTCTAAGGTGCGCTGGCGAGGGGCGATCATTGCCCGCAATTGCGTGCCTTTTCGATCGCACGCTGTTCGGCTGGCACCGTCAAGCACGTGAGGTCGACGTACCTTTTGCGAAACCTCTTGCCGAACGCTTTCCAACGAGCATCAATCAGGACAGACTAGCAATCGCTCAATCTACTTTTGGCGCAACACTTGGCGTTGATGAATTGAAGCGACTTTTTAGCTGCTGCAAATCTACTCCTGTATTGGTTGGGCCTATTCACGGTGATTTGCATGCCACCAATGTCCGGGTCCGAACAAGCGATGCGGTTATCATCGACTTTAGGACTCAGGAAAACTATCCGTTGCTCTTCGATGCCGCCACCTTAGAAGCGAGTCTTCTCGTTGAAGGCGATTTTGGGTCAGACGTTGAGCCACGGGAATGGTTCGACGCGATCAAGCCGCTTTATGAAGGTACGCTTTTTGCGTGCTTGGCGCCGCAACCGGCGCCAAGCAGCTGGTCGTCGTGGTTTTACGCGAGCATTCGGCAAATTCGAGGCTACGCTCGACAGTGGGAATGCGGCAAAGGCCAGTATGCTGCTGCGCTTAGCCTTGCTCTCTTGGAAAAGGCCAAAAAGGACTCTAATGCAGCCGAGCCGGAGGCGTCGCGCCGCGCCGGAGCTTACGCTTTTGCCGAACTGACGCTGCGGCGTGCCTTTTCTACGGTTGTAGCCTAAGGAGAGTCGTGAGCGACAAAAGAGTTCACCTCCGCGGATCGGTATCAAGACACGGCGAGGCTACTGCCAAATTGAGATCGCCGGGCGATGCCGTGTTCGTCGAGCGCGGTGTTACACGAGCAATTGTCTTTTTGTGCCCGTGTGGATGCGGCGAGTCGCTCCCCATCAATCTCGATTCCAGAGCGGGACCTGCCTGGCGCCTTTACCTGGAGCATCCCGAGGGCGTCACCCTGTTTCCTTCAGTATGGAGAGAAAGCGGATGCAAAAGTCACTTTATTGTGTGGCGCGGCCGCTTCTACATGATTGGTGCATACGACGAGGATTTCGAACGGACAAGTCTGTCGCCAGATGTCTGGAGGGCCTTGGTGAGTTCCATTCAAGACGCGCTTCCCGCAGAAGGGCTCATGTCGTTTTCAGATATTGCTGAAAAGCTGAACGCGATTCCGTGGGATGTCCTTCTAATCTGCCGCCAACTCGTCAAAGCCGGCGCCGCTAGAGAGGGTAAGGGCCAGCAGCAGGGACACTTTGGGCACGCCCGGCGCGTCTAATTCCGACAGAACGGTGCATGGCGAGGGACTCGAGAGGGACGTGGATCGAGCCATCGCGGCGCGGGTTTTCGCACACAGTTGATGGCGGACTCGTGCGAAAATCTGGTACCGGCTGCTGATTCGGAGATCGCCGGAACCCTTGAAAAATAACGGAAATACTACCATCTGGTACCTCACGGTGACACCAGAGAAAATGCCCAGAGACTACCTGTTAATCAGCGGTCGCCTTCGAGCCTTTGTATTTGCCTCTCTGCGATCTTCGCCGGCCCCGTTGCTCCGGTGAAATCCTAGAACATTCTCGCTAAGTCACTGCAAGGGAAACTTCGTCGCTACCGCGCCCTTGCAGCGACGCTCCTATGTCCATTCACGGCTTCCACAACGACGCGGCACCGCCGCAGATGGGAGCAAGAGATGGACAACCAGATCTTCTTCTCGGCTTTGATCCCCGAGGCGAGCGCGACGACTCGCACGCAGATCGCCAGGACGCTAAGAGCCTTCGGCGAGCCCGCCCTGCTATTCGCCGCCGAGCACGGCTCCCGGGTCAGGCCCCTCGGGCGAGGCGAGCGTTACGCCAAGGCCTCGCCAGCGCTAGCGCGGCTCGGGATCGACGTCGACGCCTGGCCAGCCCCGCCAGCCGGACTCTTCGTGGTCGAGGAGCGCACGGTGTACGTCCGCAGCCGGTCGGCGATGACGATCGGCCATGAGTTCGGGCATGCCCTGGACTGCGCTCTCGGTGGCGGCGTATACCTCTCGGGGATCGACGACGCGATCCGAGCGGCCTTCGGCGCGGCGCGCCAGTTCGTGACGCCTTACGCGGCAAGCGGGCTCGACGAGTACTTCGCCGAGTGCGTGCGGGCTTGGGTTGAGGCTAACGATCCGGCCTCCGCGTGGCCTGCGGTTAGCCGGGAGCGCTTGCAGCGGCTGGACCCGATGATGTACGGGATCATCGAGAGCACCTTCGCCGGGTTTGCGTGAGCTCGGCAGTCTGGCGTGAGCTGCGGCTCGCGCCAGAGTTTGCGGCCCGTCGAAAGTCGCGGAAGGCCCGACTCGATTAGCTCTCAGCGATCGCTTCACCGCGGGCGTCTCCGAGGGCACCAGGATCAGTTCTGTCACGCACTAAAGGCCTGTTTCGCGTCGCAGATCGCGAAGCAGATGCGGTAAACGCTGGCGCTTTACCGGGCGAACGCGTCCCGATGCACGCAACATTCTCATATTCGCCTGAGCAAGAGACATGTCGCGCTGAAGGACTGGAAAATCGGCGCCGTACATTTGGTCAATCCCCTGAAGATCTGACTCTACGAGCGGAAGCGGCGAACCGCCATGATTGATGGCAACCTCTGCAATTCTAAAGCGTGCAGCAATCCGTGCACACTCCTCATCAGCGGTGCAAAACAACGCAAGCGGCGCCTCGTAGAGTCCGCGCGCTCCATGAGCCAAGACTATCTCCGGCATTGAGATAATGAACAAATCCCACGCAGACCCGGCTATCTGTTTTGCGGCCTTCTCGGGATTTCTTTCTGGCTGCCACGGGATAAACTTATCCAATGCTCCAGCAAAGAACAACAGAGCAACCGTCATGATCCGACCGTTCGAGAACCCGACGTCGTGGGTCAGGAAGTCCATTAGAATCCGCACTTGGTCGGCGCTAGAGAGGTTCTTCGATGCCGCAGATCGGCGGACTTTCACGCATTGCAGCAGCAAGATATGGTAGAGAGTTACCATTGCGTGTTGATCGCGGGGCAACTTAAGGCTCGTGAAAACGTCCTGCGTATGGCGATCAAAATCCACTTCAGTCGTGCCAAACTGAGCCATTAGTTTGTGGTTGTCTAGATGGAACTCGCCACTCGATGAAAACAATGCTTCATTCATGTTGTGCAGTAAGAACGTATCGCGCATGATGTGAAGAGTATACGAATCTGCTTCTTTTGCGGTGTTCTTTGCAGCTTGCTCGAAAATATAAGGAAGACTATTATAGTCGCATCGCCACGAGGTCAACATTTCTAGCAAACGAGAAAACTCAACTCGCTCCCGCTCTTTTCCTGGCTCGCCGCAAACGAACCAATGCATATAGTTGTAAAGATTTGAGTCAAGCAAGATAGTACGATAGCAACTTAGCATGGTAACGTTCTCATCAACCGACTGTCGGTCGAATGCGATTGGCATGCGATCGCCGAAGAAGTCAACGATTCGAAACGTCGTCTTGGGTACCAAGAACGGGTTCTTGTCGATCGCGTTTGTAGGGAGCGGCTTCGACAGCGAAGGGAAATACCACAGGCGCGCTAGGGACTGCTCTTTCGAAAACCGCTCGCGCGCGCGCTCGCGATACAACACAACCGCCGCTTTAAAAAGCTCCTCGTCCAAGCCGGAATCCTCCAATGATTACTGGTTCGGTATGGTGC
>JAKAVX010000292.1 GCA_021827465.1 Deltaproteobacteria bacterium
GACGGAGTTTCAACCATCGCCATCACGACGGTCGGCACGACCGCCGCGGTCGAAGTCATGGTCAACGGCCTGCCGCAGAAAATCACCGGCGGTCACGCCCGGCTGGCGCACGACACGCCGGGCGAGCTGATCATCGAGGTCAGCCCGCACGATCCCGCCTACTACACCGACCGTGGCGCGCGCCCGGCCAGCGCGGCCGGGCCAGGCGAGCCATTTGGCGCATTGGTGATCAATGTCGAGGCGCCGGCGGCAACAAGTGGAGCGGAGGCGGATAGTTGATCATGGCCGAGTCGCCAACGCTGCGGGCGGGACGGGGCGCGCCGGGCGCGCAACCAGGCACAATTCCGACTGAATCGCAGTTCACGCGCAACATCAACGCGATGAACCGCCTGGCGGACAAGCTCGACGGCTTCATCCGGGTCTCGCGCCGGATTTACGAGGCGACGGTGGCGCTGGACGGCAAAATCGTTGCGCACGGCGAGCAGCTCGTCAATGTCTCCAAGGCGCACACCGCTGCGACGGAGGCCCATATCGGCGAGATTCGCGCGGTGGCCCGGGAGCTGCGCGCCACCACGCGCGCGCTCGCGCGGCTGGCGGAGGCGATCGGCCGAAGCGCAAGCGCGGTGCCGAATCCGCCATCGGAGGAGCGGAGCAAGCCGGAGAAATCGGCGGGCAAGACGCCGGCCGGAAACAATGCGCCGCGCCTGACGCGGACCAGCGGGAAAAAGCGATGAGCGCGGTGCACGATGCCTATGGCCAATTCACGAGCGTCGTGCTGGCCGACGCCTGGAAACTCGCCGAAGCGGGGCTGAGTCCCGAATTGCGGGACGCCGGCCTCTACCATCTGGCGACCATGGACGCCTCCAAAGGCGTGCGGCCGGCCCTGGTCAAAGCGGCGGCAATCTGCGCGGACGGGCGCGCTTTGCCGGAGCGTGAACTGACGCGGCGGGGGATGTGCGTCCAGCTGACGCACGAGGCGATGCTGGTGATTGACGACGCGCTCGACGAAAGCCCGCGACGGCGCGGGCGCGAGTCGCTCTATCACCGCGAGGGGCGGGTAATCGCGACGGCGGTCGCGGCCGAATTCGCGACGCTTGCGGTCGAGCTGATCGACGATGACCCCGCCGCGCGGAAGTTGTGCCGCAGTCTGATCCGCGAGGTCTGCGTCGCCGAAACCTTGCAGGAACGCGGGCGGTTCACCACCCGGCCAACGCCACTGGAATTGTGGGAGCGGATTGCGCGGGGCGACACCGGCGCCATCTTCCGGCTGGCGCTGGAGCTGGGCGGATGGTCCGATCCGGTTATTGGCCACGCGCTCGCCTACCTGCGTCACGGCATTGACGATATCGAGGACCTGCTCGACCCCGACGGCGACCAGGCGGATGTTCGCGATCGGGTGCCGACCCTGCCGAGCTGCTTCACAACCGAAACCACTCTGGAAGGACTCCGCGCGGCGATTCCCCAGGCGCGCGAACATCTGCGGCGCTGGACGCGGCCGACCGGCATGCCGGCGCCGTTCGCACCGTTTTTCGCGGACTTCGCCGCCGCGCTCAACGATTGAGCGGTTACCAAAAACCCCAAACCTTGCTCTATCATCGAGGGAGATTGGTACAAACGCCGTGTTTTCAGGGGGTAAGCCCGCCGTTCTGTGGGGCGACGAAAGCCGAGCAGGCTCTGATGATCAACAGCCTGCTATGCCTTCGCGGGCTACAGATGACAAGGATTGGGGTGCGGATTAGATCCCTTTCGAAGTTGCGCCCCGGCAAGCTTGGCATATAGCTCAGGCGGCGATCTCCGCAAACCCACCGGGCGATGGCACGCAGCGTCAATATCTCCGCTGCTTACATCGAGCGTGCTTTTATGCTACATAGCTAAAGATGAAGACACTGGGGCAGTTTATCGTTGAGCGGCGCAGGGAGCTGGGGCTGGCGGGCCGGGAGGTGGTGGCGGAGGTGCGCAACGCCGACGGCAAGCCGATCTCGATTCCCTACCTGGTCGACCTCGAACACGACCGCAGAAAGCCTTCCGACGAAGTGCTTGAGCAGCTGGCCAAGGTTCTCAAGGTGGACGCCGATGTGCTCTACTCGCTGGCGGGGCGGATGCCGTCGGACCTGACCGCCGAGAGCTTCAAAGACGCCCAGGAACTGACCGCCGCGTGGCAGGCCTTTCGGCGGGAAGTCAGGCGCAGGAAGAAACTGTGAAGATGATCCCCGACAGGACCGGGCGGTTTCCAAAGCGGCCGTACTGGGAAACCGCGGAGTTGGAGGGAATGTGCGAAGCGGCGATCACCGGCTTTCTGCGCCAGCGCTACGGCTTTGAGCGCATTCCGGTCCCGACCGAAGCCATCACCGCGCTGATCGAGCGCGACGCCGGCGACCTCGATCTGGCAGCCGGCCTTTCCGACGACCAGTATGAAGTCTTCGGCTACACGGTTTTCCAGCGCGGACAGAAGCCGCGCGTGGTGATAGCGCGGGAGCTGTGGGAGCAGCGCCATCGCAACAACCGGCTCAGGATGACGCTCGGCCACGAATACGGCCATCTGCTCCTTCACACCTGGCTTTACGACCAGTACGGACCCCCGAGTGAACCGCAGCGCTGCCACTGGCGCGATCTGCTTCCAGGCGAGCGGATGGCTGACTGGGCGGAATGGCAGGCTGGATACGCGGGCGGGGCGCTGCTGATGCCGGAGAGTTTCATCCGCCGCGCCGTCGAAGCGTTCTTCCACGAGCGCGTGGAACAGCCGCCCGTCGCCAGGAGTTCCGCCGACGCGGCGACGCTCTGCGACCGCATCGCGCTCACCTTTGATGTCTCAGCGGAGGCCGCCCGCGTGCGGCTTTCGCAGCTGGGCTTCCTCGCCGACTAGCCCTCCGAATTCTCCCAGCACGAAGCGTCCGCTGTCCCAGCTCTTGACATGTCCTTGTTATATGCTACATAGCTAATTAGTTGACAAGCTGATTAACCGTTCGCCGGGGCGTCAGCCAGCATTGCTTGGCGGCAAGGAAACAGCGATGAAGCAGACATCTGATTGGACGCGATACTTTGTGGCCGCCGCCAGCGCCGCGGCAACGATGTTCAACCCCAGCCAGGGTTGGGCGGCGAAGCCGGCGGTCCTGCCGTGGGACTACACGCTCGACGCCATCCAGAATTTCATCGCCGGTCCGCTCGCGCACTTCGTCATCGCCGTCTCCGGCATTTGCGCCCTGCTCGGCTTCGCGCTGGCCGGCGACAACGAACTCGTTCGGCGTTTCGCCAAGGCGGTCATCGGCACAGGCGTCGCCCTCCTCGCGCTCCGTTTGCTGAACTACCTCGCCCCCTGAGGAGACCCCATTCGCAGTAAACACTGCAAACCTTGAAGGCTTATCGGTCGGCCAATTTCGGAGGTCGTTGTATGAAACTCGCTCGCATCACCAAGTCGCTTCCTTCGCTGCAGGTCCGCGTCACGCTCTCAGGCGAACTCAACGCCGCGCTTGAGAACTACGCGCGCTACTACCAGCAGGTCCATGGCGATTCCGTCGAGGCGAAGGCGCTGATTCCACAAATGCTCCGCGCCTTCATCGCGGCCGACCGTGAATTTCAGTCGTGGTCCCGTTCCCGCTCCAATGGCCGCCAGCCCCGTGTCGCTCCTGCGCCCTCGTCTCAAGCCGCCGCCAGGACACAGCCGTGACCGCCGTCTGGCAGGATTCGCGGACGCGCTCGGCGCAGCGCCTCGCGCGTTTCAGTCGTGGACACGTCACTCATTCGCCAATGAAGCCCGCTTGCAGCATCGGAGCGGGCCGGAGAATTCGTAAGTCCTCGACTTCATTGCGCAAGCAGGCGAATTCGTGCCGTGTCCACCGGACCGCGGAAAGCGGGCTAAGTCCCTGATTTTTCGTCGCAAGCACGCCGATCACGAGGATCGAAACGCCCAAGAGGGCCAATTATATGGGCGAGGAACTCAAACGGACCTATACAGTGCGCATTCCCGAGCAGGTTTGTGCGCATATCGAAGAAGCCGCGCGGAGTCGCGGCATCACGCCGACCGCGCTCATTCAGTCCCTCGTGATCAGCAAGTTCAAGTCGCGCGAGAGCGGCGATCGCGAGGTTGATGTCGCAGCCGAAGCCGCCATCGCCGCCAGGATCGAGACTATACGAAAGAACATCGAGCAGCTCGAACAGCGCGACGCTGTCCGCTTCCACGAACTCCGCTTCGAGATCGTCAAGACCCGCTCCGCGCTGCTCCATTCCCTCGATCAGAGCCTAGGCGCCGAGGTGGTCGACAAGATCATCGAGGCGTCGGATAAGACCGCGCGCGAATACATCGCTGGCGTCAACGGCGATACGGAGAGCGAGTCATGAGACCCAACTATGATGACGCCGTGCTGCGGCGCGCCGATAGATCCGCGATGCAGCTCTGGACCCAGACCGCGCTTCGCATCGTCTTGGCGATCTCTTTGGTCTGGGCGGCCATCACCACTGGACTGGTCTGGTACTGGATGGGCTACTACGGCGGTCCGCCCGCGCATCGCTACTTCGGACGCTGGGTGCTGGCGTGGTTCTTCACCGAGATCGTGCCGCTGCCGTTTGGTTCAATCCTGTAGTCGCCGGTGCAAAACTGATCCGGGTCGCCGATTGAAACTTGACCCACCCCGGCGTGGGGTACTCCGCAGCGGAGGGCCTCATGCTGGTGGCGGAGGAAGCGGTGGAGATCCGGGTTTTGA
>JAKAVX010000293.1 GCA_021827465.1 Deltaproteobacteria bacterium
TCCGATCTTTCGGGGCCGCTCGTGTTTCCATTCCGCCGCCTGTTCCTGTGGGCGTCGCGGCCGGCGCGTTGACCCGATGACGGGGCGCACAATCGGAGTATCTCTTATCGCGCATGGTGGCGCGGGCGCCGTGGGACCGCGCGAGGACCGCCCCGAGCGCAGGCGCGGGATGATTCAGGCGATTCGCGCCGGAGCACGCGTGCTTCGCCATGACGGGAGTGCGCTCGACGCCGTGGTCGCGACTGTCGTCGCGCTCGAGGACCATCCGCTTTTCAACGCCGGCTACGGCTCGCTGCTCAATACCGATGGCGCGGTCGAGATGGACGCCTCGGTGATGGTCGCGATGCCGGCCGACTGCGATCCCGCGCGATTCGAGATTAAGGCGGGCGCGGTCGCGGCGGTCAGCCGGGTGCGAAATCCCGTACGGCTGGCGCGCGCCGTGATGGAGAACACGAAGCATCTCCTGATGGTCGGACGCGGCGCCGAGCGCCTCGCGGGGCGGGCGGGAATCGAACTTTGCCGCGCCGAGGAATTGATAAGCCCGCGAGCGCGCAAGCGATGGCGCGAACGAATCGCTCGCGAGCGTGAGCTACGCGCCGCTCATGGCACCGTCGGCGCCGTCGCCGTCGATGCGCGCGGGCAAATCGCCGCCGCGACCTCGACCGGTGGAGTTCCGGGCAAGATGCCCGGGCGGGTCGGCGATTCGGCGATAATCGGCGCGGGAACTTTCGCCGATTCCTTGGGCGCAGCGTCCGCGACCGGGGAGGGCGAGGCGATTATCATGGCGGCGCTCTGCCGTGAGGCGGTCGGCGCGCTTGCGCGGTCGAATCCCGAGTGCGTCGCTGGGCGCGTGATCGCTTCGTTGATCGCGCCTCGTGGTGCGGAGGCGGGAATCGTGATGATCGATCGGCGGGGCAGAATCGGCTACGCGCACAATGCCGGAAGCATGCAGGTCGGGATTTACGATTCGCGCGGCGGCGTTCGCCAGCTATGGGTCGAACCGCTCTCCGGGCGGTCCGGGTCATGACGGCGGGCGTTGTGCGCGCTTAAAGTCTCGCGCAGAGTCAATCAGGATGAGTGCTTTCCAGCGGCCATTTCGCGTCGGCGCATTCGCGTTCCTGTTTGCGCTGGTCGTTCTCGCACAGGGAATCAATGCGCCCTTTGTGAAGGACGCCGAGCCGCAGTCCGCCCAATGGGTTCAGAGCGTCGCGAACGGCCGGATTCTGATTCCTCTGGATTATTACGGCCAGATGGATCGCAAGCCGCCGCTTTTCTACTGGCTTTCGGGCGCGATAGCCGCCGCGAGCGGGGGGCGCGCCGACGAAGTGAACTCGCGCGCGGTCTCGTGGCTTGCCGCCGCGGCGATCTCGGTCGAGGTTCTGTTCTGGAGCGCCGCCGAGATGGGCGTGGCGAGCGGATGGCTCGCGTTCTTCCTGCTGCTCGGAACCTACGGATTCGCTTCCAGGGCGACGCTCGGGCTGACCGACATGCTGCTGACGCTCTGGATCTTCACCCTATGGTGTCTGCTGTACCCGAAACTCGAAGACGAGGACGTCTCGCGATGGCGCACGCCGGCGGCGGGAATTCTGCTCGGGCTTGGAGTTCTGACCAAGGGGCCGGTTGCGATCGCGCTCTCGGCGATGGCCGCGGGATTGTGGCTGCTCTTCAGGAAAGGATCGCGCGCGTTCGCGACGCTCAGGCGCGGATGGCCGTGGGCGATACTCGCGATTGCCCTTGCGGTCGGCGCGTGCTGGTACGTGCCGGCGTCGGTCGCCGGCGGCGCGCATTTTTTCGAGATTTTCGTAAAGGAAAACTACGGGCATTTTCTTCCGCGCGCGATGGGCGGAACGGGCGAGGCCGCGCGCCCGATCTATTACATCGCGCTTCGCATGTTCGGCGGGATGATGCCGATAAGCTTTCTTCTGCCCGCGCTGCTGGTAGCGATCTGGACAGGCGCCTTCGAGGAGCGCGGACGAAAAGCGGTTTTCTACCAGCTTACCTTTGCGCTGACGGTGCTGATCTTCTTCAGTATCGCGAGCGCCAAGCGCGACGACTATATCCTGCCCGCGCTACCGAGCCTCGCGGTCGGATTCGCGGCGTTGTTCACGATACTGAAGAAGTCCGCGGCCGAGCGGGGCCTCCGATGGGCCGCGGTATTGCGCGACGTTACGGTTGCGGGAACCGTTGCCGTGATGGCCACCGGGATTTTCGGGGTGTGGCTGTTCGAAGCGTTCGGCGACCGGCTCAATCTCGCCCGTTTCGGGATTGAGGCGCGCCCCGACAATCTGACCGCGCGAATCTTTCTCGATCACGCGCGGAACTTCAGCCCCGCATTCGCGATGATCTTCATCGCCGCGATCGCCGCCGTGGCGCTGGTGTGGATTGGATCCCGGCGGCGAAGCGCACACTTTTTCGGCGCGGCGCTCGCGACTCTGAGCCTCGCGGGGGTGCTGCTTTTCACCGCCGCGTTAAGGCCCGAAGCCGACCTGCGCCGCACGCTAGAGTTCGCGGCGCGTGATATCACCCGTATCGTCGGCGACAAACCGCTCTATATCGTCGCGGGCCGGAACTACGAACTGTCGTACTATTGCCGCAAGGCGATTCCGCCGCTTCTCACAAGCCGCCAGAGGACTCCGGCGGTCGAAAAGCCGCCGCTTTATATTTTCGCTTACGAGCGCGATCTCGGCCGCCTCGACGGGAAATTTCGCAAGCGGCTGATGCGGGTCGCTTCCTACCGAGTGGCGGGCGGAGGCGGGCCGCCCGCGCTTTACATGATGATGCCCGCGATGCACATGCCGATGAATCACATGCACATGCCCGGGATGCACATGGCGATGCCCGGGATGCCGATGCCGGGGCCGGGGACGCATCGGGGTTTGAAACAGACGCCCATGCACGCTAAATGATCGGCTCGATGGCTGACTCCGGCGAAAGAACCGAACATGCGCTTAGCGTCCTGATGCGGCTCGTGGTCTCGCTCGTGCTTCCGGCATGGGGAATCGTGATGATCGTGCTTGGGATCATGTACGGCGCGGGATGGTGGATCGGGACGGGAGTGGTGGTTGAATTGATCGGCGCGGTGATGTTCGTCGGAAGCCCGGTTATCGATCTAGTCACCGGGCGCCGCTGAGCTGTCGGCCCGGTTTTCCCGCCAAACGAGATTAGGTTGCGCGTCTTCCGGCGTGTCTGGACTTGTGAAAGCGCGTCGTGCATGGTCGATTGCCCGGTCGTGGCCGGAACGATATTCTCCCGATCGTATGCCGATTTACGAGTTTGAATGCGCCCGATGCGGACGGGTCAGTTCGCACGTGATGATCGGCTCCGAGCGCAGGGAACGTCCCGAATGCCCGGAGTGCGGCTCGGCGCGGATGCGGCGCGTGATGTCGTCGTTCGCGGTGGTCGAGAGCGAGGCGTCGAGGCTTTCGAGCTTCGATACCTCGAAGCCGCGCGACGACTCATTCTACCGTGACTCGCGCAACGTCGGCCTTTGGGCGAAAAAGCGGGCGCGCGACATGGGTGTGGATCTCGGGTCCAAGTTCGAGGAGACGGTCGAAAAGGCCCGCAGCGGCAAACTGATCAAGGAGATGACCTGACGGCCTGGCATTGGGCCGCGAGAGTCAGGCGGTTTTTATATGGCGGACGAAAAGGATCGTTTTGGCGACAAGATTCGCGACGTCGAAGCCGCCCGCGAAGACCAGTGGGCGCGCCAGCGCGACGCGGAGCTGATCGAAAAGCTCAAGAAGAAGGGCAAGACCGTGCTGATGTGCCCGCGATGCAATCGGCCGCTCGTCGAGCATAAGGAAGGCGAGGTCGAGTTCCTTGCCTGCCCGTCGGGCGAGGGCGCCTGGATCGAAATTGCGACCCTGAAAGCCGCCCTCAAATCGGAAAAATAGGCGAGATTCCGGACAGCGTTCCTCGTGCCGATTGCGAGTCCGTATCGGCCGCCGCGGGGGCGGCCGCGCTTTTCCAAAGGGATGGGTTGAGGCGGATTTCCAACCGCCGCTACGGAATCAGTCGAACACGATCGTGCGGTTGCCGTGGAGCAGAACGCGCTTCTGAAGATGCGCCCTGACTGCCTTGGCGAGCACCGCGACCTCGATATCCTTGCCCTTGCGCGTCAGGTCCGCGACCGTGTCGCGATGGGTCACTTCGGTCGTCGCCTGCGCGATTATCGGTCCTGCGTCGAGTTCCTCGGTCACGTAATGGGCGGTCGCGCCGATCAGCTTGACGCCGCGATCGTGCGCTTGCTTGTACGGCCGCGCGCCGGCGAACGCGGGCAGGAAGCTGTGATGGATATTGACGATCGGCTTGCCCCACGCGCGGAGAAAATCTCCCGATAGCACCTGCATGTAACGCGCGAGCACGACGGTGTCGGCGTTGATCTCGCGCAGTTTTTCGAGCAGCGTCTGCTCGGCCTTCGCCTTCGCTCCCTTCTCGACCGGGATAACCGTGAACGGGACGTTGAACGGAGTGACCAGCGGCCCGAGATCGGGGTGGTTCGAGACGACCGCGACGATCTCCGCGTCGAGTTCGCCCACGTGACGGCGGCTCAGCAGATCGCTCATGCAATGCGGCAGCCGCGACACCATCAGGACCATCCTGTCGCGACGCGCCGCGTCGTATAGCTGCCATTTGAGATCGAGTCCCGGCAGCAGGGAATCCATCGAGCGTTTCAACTCCGAGCGAAACTCGGGG